>NZ_JAWRVK010000010.1:0-138886 GCF_036663575.1 Halalkalibacter flavus | reverse complement strand
TTTTTTTTAAAAGATTTTGCTAGGTCTAGTTTCGTATGCCAAAAATGCACTTCTACCAATGGTTATTTTCAGGATAGTGAAATGGAGCGGAAGTCACTCGACTCCTGCGGGATGAAGAGGTAGGCTCGACACCTCCCCGCGGAAAGCGAGTTGGCTGGAGCGCAATGGAACGGACATGCGGGGAACACGTCCCCCATAAAAAAAACAACTTCTCTATTTGAGAAGCTGCTTGCCTACTATGTACGTAAGAATCCCAATCATGCCGTATTCATTATGGTTTTGAACCTGTTCTTAAAACAGGTGGGTGCCCTGTGAAAACCATTTTACTTCCTTAAAAAAGGCCTGTAATCCGATTGTCAACCCAAGCTCCCATTTTTAATCTGTTGGCTCAAAACGTAAATTGCTACGTACATATTAGGAATTCTTACTTCTTTATATTAATACTATCAAATCAGCTATTGTACGTCAACCTAATATTCAGATTATTCAATCTTATCTATTGTTTGGTAAATGCCACTCATTATGATACAGTTATTTACTGTATACATATATTTTAGAGGTGACTATATATGAATCTGCTAGCTACTCAAACATGCATAGAAATTCGTCAAGAAATTGGCTGGACCGAAAAACGTACAATTGAAACGTCATTTGATATGAAGTTATTTGATGACCAACTCACTGTAAAAGATGATATTTACCCACTTACAGCTATTTTTGATATATCTTATCGTAAGAAACCAGAAAAAGGTGCAATGGGTTTTCTATATTTACATACAAGTCGAGGTGTTCGGACGTATTATATAAAGGAAGATGCCTACGCTTTAGTGACTGCTTATAAAAAGCTAAAATCAGAACGCCCCGAATTGCGCTGAGTGAATCGTTTCTAAACGTCTACGTGTTGAAACATCCCCATAGATTGGATACGTTTCAAAAGGTGTGACGTCTGTACTATTGATAATCCACCCTTCACCTTCATGGTGAGAGAATGTGTCAATTACAGCTATCTGATTTTTCTTCACCCAATGAAGTGCAATTTCTCTTTCAGCATGAGTTAGGAAAACAAATGCATGTGTAAATGATTCTTTTCGTTGTTCCGCCTTCATTCCTAAACTTCTTTGTGAATGTCTAGTACGCTCATGAAAAAGGAAATCTTCAACCATACTATTTGCCGTAGCCTCTTTCCCAGCACCTGGTCCAATAAAAAGAAGTTGATTAATAGAATCACCTTCAATTGATATTCCATTTGTCACTCCTCTAACACTTGCTAACGGTTCGTTTTGTGTTAAAAAGGCTGGAGTTACAGAACCATTCACTTTAGCTTCACCCTGCCAAGCCTCAGCAATTAACTTAATCTTAAATCCTAGACGCTCTCCTATTTCAACATGCCAATCCTTAATAGTCGATACACCTTTACGTGAAAATTCAATAGAAGAAGGCCAGCTTCCGAAACATAAGCGACTTAGTATTCTTATTTTGTACCAAGCATCAAAGCCTTCTAGATCGTCAGTTGGGTCTGCCTCAGCATAACCTAGTTCTTGTGCCTCTAATAAAACATCAGCAAATCCTCGATGGCTTTCAATCATTTCTGTTAACATATAATTTGTTGTTCCATTTAAAATTCCTGAAATTCTCGATATTGGTGTAGTTGTGAGTGTTCCCTTTAACGCGTTAATAATCGGAATTCCACCTGCAACTGCTGCCTCATAGCCATAATAAGTCGAGTGTTGTTCTGCTAATCTCTCAAGTAATTGTCCCTTCTCTGCGACAAGTTTTTTGTTAGCAGTGATAACTGGAACACCTTTTTCTAACCATTTTGATGTATATGAAAGTGCAGGTTCAATTCCTCCAATGGCTTCAAAAATGATATTAAAGTCAGTTGAATTACAAAATTCTTCCCAACTAGTTGTAACAAACGCTTCAATATCAGTGGCGCGTTGTTTTTGACGACTTTTCACAAGAATTGCAGAAATGTGTATTTCCTCTCCTAACAGCTGTTCTAGTTGCTCCTTTGTATTAGTTAAGCGTTCATATACACCGCTGCCAACTGTTCCAAATCCTATTAAACCAATTTGTAGCATATTCATACCCTCCTCTTAAATAAAAAAACCTCTCCAGATAAGGAAAGGTTTTTTTGCCTTCACTTATCTATCAGAATGAAACACATTCTGCTGAAAGTAGCACCTTTTTTTGCATGGCTTGCAAAACGGTTGCCGGGCTTCATAGGGTCAGTCCCTCCACCACTCTGGATAAGTTTGAATTATCAAACGTTCGTATTCAGTTAACGTGATTATACGTCAGCTTCATATTACTGTCAAATATGATTAAACATTCACCTTTTCAGATTTTCTCCCAATTATTGACAAATTCAAGTCAATTAACTGTTCAACACTTACTTCACCAGGTGCATTCGTTAATAAATCACTTGCACTTGCCGTTTTCGGGAAGGCAATAGTATCACGTAAGTTCGTTCGACCTGCTAGTAACATAATTAGACGATCTAACCCTAAAGCTATCCCACCATGTGGAGGAGTACCGAATTCAAATGCTTCCAACAAGAAGCCAAATTGTTCACGAGCTTCCTCTTCAGAAAATCCTAGTGCTTTAAACATTTGTTCTTGAATATCACTTTGGTAAATACGTTGCGAACCACCACCGAGCTCATATCCATTTAATACAAGATCATAAGCATTGGCACGTACACTAGCAGGATCAGTTGCTAGTAAAGCAAGATCTTCTTCTACTGGACTTGTGAACGGATGATGCAGGGCAACATAACGTTTTGCTTCCTCATCGTATTCAACAAGTGGAAAATCAACTACCCAAAGGAAATTAAATTGACTTTGATCAATTAAGTCAAACTGTTTTCCAAATTTCAAACGGAGTGCACCAAGGCTATCAAATACAACCTGTTTCTTATCTGCACCAAAGAATAATAAGTCGCCAACTTCAGCGCCAAGAGCTTCTTGTAATGAAGTAGAAACCTCTCCAGTGAAGAACTTAGCAATAGGTCCTTTAAGTCCTTCTTCTTCTACCTTAAGCCATGCTAAGCCTTTTGCTCCGTATTGTTTTACATAATCAGTAAGGGCATCGATTTCTTTACGAGAAAGCTTATTTGCTCCCCCTTTTAAGTTCAACCCTTTAACTGTCCCTCCACTAGCAAGAGCACTCTGGAATACTTTGAACTCTGAATCTTTCACAATCTCTGATAGTTCAATTAGTTCCATTCCAAAACGCAGGTCTGGCTTATCTGAACCAAAACGGTTCATAGCTTCATCATATGTCAAACGTGGAAACGGCAATGATACGTCAACGCCTTTGATTTCTTTCAAAATCTTTGCCATCATTTTTTCCATCATAGCAATTAAATCTTCTTTGTCCATAAACGATGTTTCAATATCGACTTGAGTGAACTCTGGTTGGCGATCAGCACGCAAGTCTTCATCACGGAAACAACGTACAATTTGATAATAACGTTCAAAGCCAGATACCATTAACAGTTGTTTAAAAAGTTGCGGTGATTGTGGTAGAGCATAGAACTCACCATGATGAACACGGCTTGGAACTAGATAATCACGAGCCCCTTCTGGTGTACTTTTTGTTAGCATTGGTGTCTCAATCTCCATGAATGTTTCCGTATCAAGGAAGTCACGAATTAACTTTGTCGTACGATGACGTAATTTAAACGTCTCTTGCATATCTGGACGACGAAGGTCTAAATAACGATACTTTAGACGAACGTCTTCTGAAGCGTCTGTATCAGCTTCAATTTGAAACGGTAGTGGCTTTGATGTATTTAAGATACTCATTTTTTCAACATGAACTTCAATTGAACCTGTAGCGATTTTCTCATTAACTGTTTTAGGGTCCCTTGCAACAACGTTCCCACAAACCTCAATGACATATTCATTTCTTACTCGTTCGGCTATAGTTAAAGCTTCTTGATTCACCTCAGGATTAAATACAACTTGAACAATACCTGAACGATCACGTACATCTAAAAAGATTACTTGTCCTAAATCACGGCGTCTTTGTACCCACCCTTTTAATTGTACTCTTTCACCTACGTGCTCTTCGCCTAGCTTTCCACACTCATGTGTTCTTCCTATCATCTTACTTACCTCCTATTGTTTTCCCTTTTATATAATCAATAAATGATGCCAAATCAATTTCACTTTGTTCGCCTGTTTCCATCTCTTTTACATTGATTTTCCCCTGCGAAAGTTCATCATCACCAAGTATTGCGGTGAATCGCGCTTGAAGACGGTCTGCAGCCTTAAACTGAGCTTTCATCTTCTTGTCTAAATAATCTTTGTCAGCACTAATTCCTGCACGCCTTAATTGATAAAGCAGTTCGACTGTCTTTTCCTTTGCTGCATCACCTAATGAAACTAAATAGCAATCTAATTGTGGAGCAGCTGGAATCGTTTGTTCCTGAGCTTTTAGAGCCATAATTACTCGCTCAATACTAAAAGCAAAACCAATTCCAGGAGTAGAAGGACCTCCGATATCTTCGACTAGACCTGTGTAACGTCCACCGCCACACAATGTCGTTATTGCTCCAAAACCTTCTCCTTCAGACATAATTTCAAATGCTGTGTGATAATAATAATCAAGCCCTCGTACAAGTGTTGGATCTACTACATAGGCAATTCCTAGTTGGTCCAAATAGTTTTTCACTTGGCTAAAATATGTACGAGACTCTTCGTTTAAATAATCAAGAATAGACGGAGCATTTTTCATTAATGGGTGCTCTCGGTCTTTTTTGCAATCTAATATCCGCAATGGATTTTTTTCTAAACGACTTTGACAATCATCGCAAAATTCATTGATACTCGGTTTAAAGTGATCAATCAACGCTTGCCTGTGAGCATCTCTGCTCTCTTTATCACCTAAGCTGTTAAGTACTAACTTTACATTTTTTAAGCCAAGCTCTTCATATAGACTCATGACTAGAGCTAATACTTCCGCATCAATAGCAGGATCTTGACTTCCTAATGCTTCGACTCCAAACTGAACAAATTGACGCATACGCCCTGATTGTGGCCGTTCATATCGGAACATAGGACCAGTGTAAAATAATTTAGTCGGCTGATTGGGTTGCCCGTACATTTTCTTTTCAACATATGAACGAACAACAGCAGCGGTTCCCTCTGGTCTTAATGTTAAACTGCGATTCCCTCGATCTGTAAATGTGTACATTTCTTTTTGAACGATGTCTGTTGTATCGCCAACTCCACGTTGGAATAAATCGGTGTGTTCAAATATTGGTGTACGTATCTCGTGATAATTGTACCTGCGACAAACATCCTTCGCTTTTTCCTCAATGTATTGCCAAAGCTCTACTTCGCCTGGTAATATATCCTGCGTACCTCGCGGGATTTGAATGTTCATTCTCTCATCCTCCAAATATAAAATTAAAAGGCTGTTTTCGCATACTTTGTTGTTTTTATGGGTTACGTGTCCTTCACATGTTCGTTCCACCTGAGCTCCAGCCACTCGCTTTCCGCGGGGAGGTGCCGAGCCTCCTCGGCTGCGCCTGTGGGGTCTCGCCCCTACCTTTACATCCCGCAGGAGTCGAGTGACTTCCACTCCATTTCACTACGAGAAAACACATTTCTTCACAGCAACAATCTTTACAAAAACAGTCAAATAAAAAAACTCTCATCGCTGATGAAAAATAATCATCAGGGACGAGAGTTTATACCCGTGGTGCCACCCTAAATTGAAGCAATATCATTGCTTCCTCTTTAAACAGTTAACGCCTGTATACGTCTTTTCCTAATAGTCAATACGTTCAGAAAAACTCCTCTGAGGTGTTCATTCATTAAGACAGATATGGAGGGCTCTCAGCCTTGACCTCTCCTCTCTTGTTTACCTGCTACCTTAATTACTATGCCTCTTCTTCGGAATAGTTGCAGTTCATTTAATTGATTATTATCATACGAATGTTCAAGCAATGTGTCAATAGTTTAATTACGATTCATTTTATCCTTTAGTAATTTTACATCACGTAAGGATAACCCAAATTCACTTGCTAATTCAAGATTTGTATGTTGATTTTCACGTTCTACAAAACTATGGTAGTCCATATTAAAAAGTGGCTGCAACCGATTATGATGCATTTGTTGACGCATACTCGAGCGCATTTTTCTTCATCCTTCCAAAGTCGTTTCTCCTATTTTGACCAAGTTAAGAGAAAAACTTACATGGATGAGGAAATTGCACGAAAAATCCTTGAATTTTGTCAGTGCGGACATGGTTTACGCCGGCTTCGCTCATCGCATCGAGCCGCTAAAAAAGGGAAGTTCGCCCTTTTTTAGCGGCTCTCAACAATCAGTGTTACGGGGCCGTCATTTACTAGGGAAACTTCCATCATCGCGCCAAATTCGCCGGTTTGTACGTCAATTCCTTTTGATCTAAGTTCATCATTGAATTGGTCATACAGCTCTTTTGCTAAATCTGGTTTTGCTGCGTTCATAAAGTTTGGTCGTCTTCCTTTTTTACAGTCCCCGTAAAGAGTAAATTGTGAAATCGATAGGATCTGTCCTCTAACATCTAGTAATGAATGGTTCATTTTTCCATCGACATCTTCAAAAATTCGAAGGTTTATTATTTTATCGGCGACATACGTGACATCTTCACTTTTATCTTCATGTGTAATGCCTACTAGAAGCGTTAAGCCAGATTCAATCTGACCAACAATTTCACCATTGACACTTACAGATGATTTCTTTGTTCGTTGTAACACTACTTTCATGGTCCACCTCTAATGCATCACTCTTCGTACCGAGTAAATATCGTTTAGTTGTTTTATCTTTTCAACAACCTTATGCAAGTGATCTATGTTATGAATCGAAATAGTTAAATGAATTGTCGCTACTTTTTGTCTGTGATCAGACCGTCCTGAGACAGCATTAATAACTGTTCGAGATTCGGTGATCGCATGCAGCACTTCATTCAACAATCCATTTCGGTCGTATCCACTGATTTCAATATCGACATTATAGGACTTGCTTTGCTGCATGTCGCCTTCCCATTCCACAGGAAGCAAACGACCTTGTGCCTCTTCATTTTTCACATTCGTACAGTCTGATCGATGAATTGAAACACCTCGCCCTTTCGTAATGTATCCAATGATGTCATCACCTGGGACAGGTGTACAACATCGAGATAATCTTATTAAAAGATTATCAACTCCTTTTACTCGAACCCCAGAGTTCACCTTTTTTTTCGGCCGATACGTCTGGACATCCGATAAAGCAGCTACTAATGATTTATCTTCTTGTTCTTGGTCTTGCTGCTTACGTAATTTCTCCGTCATCCGGTTGACGATTTGTTTCACACTAATCCCGCCATAGCCCGCTGCAGCAAACATATCTTCTTCACCTGAGAAACTAAACTTGTTAGCTACCTCTGCAATATTTTCAGCTGTTAATACTTCTTTCGGCTCAAAATCCAAAGAACGAATTTCTTTTTCAACTAGCTCGCGCCCTTTTTCGACATTTTCTTCTCGACGCTCTTTTTTAAACCACTGCCTAATTTTATTTTTTGCATGAGAAGACTTGGTGATCTTTAGCCAATCTTGGCTTGGACCATAAGAATGTTTTGATGTTAATACTTCAACAATATCACCTGTATTTAATCGATGCTCAAGTGGAACCATCTTTCCGTTTACCTTTGCGCCAATACAACGGTTTCCAATTTCACTATGAATACGATACGCAAAATCAAGTGGTACCGAACCAGCTGGTAATTCAATGACCTCACCTTTTGGTGTAAAAACAAACACCATATCAGAAAACAAGTCCATTTTTAAAGATTCCATAAACTCTTGAGCATCATTCGTTTCCGTTTGCGATTCAATGACATCCCGGAACCAGTTTAATTTATCTTCGAATGAGTTTTTATTTTGAGTTAGATCTTTTCCTTCTTTGTAAGCCCAGTGAGCTGCTACCCCATACTCTGCAATTCGATGCATTTCTTCTGTTCGAATTTGCACCTCAAGAGGATCGCCATAAGGCCCAACTACGGTTGTGTGTAGGGACTGATACATATTGGCCTTAGGCATGGCAATATAATCTTTAAAGCGTCCAGGCATTGGTTTCCAGCATGTGTGAATAACACCTAATACAGCATAGCAATCTTTGATGCTATCAACCATAATCCGAACAGCCAGTAAGTCGTAAATCTCATTAAACTGTTTATTCTGAAGCACCATTTTACGGTAAATGCTATAGATATGTTTAGGTCTACCTGATAATTCGGCTTTCACATTAACATCTCTTAAATGTTCACTAATCGTATCCATAACCCCAGAAAGGTACTTTTCACGCTCTGCTCGTTTCTTTTTCATTAGATTCACAATTCTATAATATTGTTGTGGATCTAAATAACGAAGGGCTGTATCCTCTAACTCCCACTTAATTGTGGATATACCAAGTCTATGTGCCAATGGTGCAAAAATTTCTAATGTCTCATTTGATGTTACACGCTGCTTTTCCGGAGGCATAAATTTAAGCGTGCGCATGTTGTGCAGACGGTCTGCTAATTTAATTAAGATAACTCGAATGTCTTTTGCCATCGCTATTAGCATTTTCCGATGGTTTTCTGCCTGCTGTTCTTCTTTTGATTTATACTTAAACTTCTTTAATTTCGTTACGCCATCAACTAACATCGCTACTTGTTCATTGAACGCTTTTTCTAAATCCTCAACCGTCACATCTGTATCTTCAACTACATCATGTAAAAATGCAGCAGCGACCGTATTCGGATCAAGCTCGAGTTCCACAATAATCCCGGCTACTTGGATCGGATGAAGAATATATGGTTCTCCAGATTTACGGTATTGCCCTTCGTGAGCCTGCTCTGCATATTCATAAGCCTTGCGGAGAAAAGCAACGTCACTCTCATTTAAATATTGACTTGCCTTTTCTAAAACTTGATCTATCGTCATGGAATCACCTATTTACGATTCAATATTTCTTTTTATTATGGGTAAAGTTATGAACTATGTAAAGGGAAAAGATCAAACTTTTCAAATGTAAGCTAAAGGTTATTCAAAGAGGGAAAATCAGCCATTTTGAATACCTTTATAATAAAAGAGGGCAACTCAAATAAACAGAGATTCTAAAAGTAAAATTGGCATCCTGCATTCAACCATTTCTCTTTCTTCATCAAGTAAGTTTGAGCCACCCAAGTCTTGTTTAATTATACGTCATTAATGAAAATAACTCATAGTTTTCTAAACGATCTCTTCCTTCTAAATAACCAAGCTCAATCATAAAGGCAATTCCAACAACTACTCCACCTAGCTGTTCCACCATCTTAATCGTTGCTTCAATCGTACCACCTGTTGCTAACAAGTCGTCAGTAATAAGTACACGTTGTCCTTTTTTAATCGCATCTTTGTGAATCGTTAAGCTGTCTTTTCCATATTCTAAGCCGTAGTCAACAGAAATAACTTCACGCGGAAGCTTCCCTGCCTTTCTTACTGGGACAAAGCCGACTTCTAATGCATAAGCAATCGGACAACCCACTACAAATCCTCTAGCTTCAGGTCCAACAACTACGTCAACATCCTTATCACGTGCAAAATCAGCCATTTCGTTAATCGCAGCTTTATATGCAACTCCATCTTGCATTAACGTCGTAATATCTTTAAAACGAATGCCTTCTTTCGGATAGTCCTCAACAATTTGAATATACTTTTTAAAATCCATTTTCTACACCGTCTCCTTGACTTTTGATTCCTCTATTGTTTGTTCTAGCACTTGAGCGAACCACTGCTTTAAATCAACATAGGAAGAGTAGACAAAATCATTTTCGATTTTCGCATGCTCTAGTTTCTTTCGATACGTTGCAGATTCTTCTAATCCTTTCTTCTGAGGATTATCAGTAACACTTAGTATTCCATCGTCTATTGTAACAAAACCAAGCTCACTAAATACCTGTGACATAAAGGTTATCGTTTGTTTTGACCACCCTTTATATTTTGCTAATTCTTCGCTGTGCTGTTTAATATTAAACGATTTTCTCTTTAAAAGAAATGCATAGTACCATTTAAATTGGTCCCGATTCGGGTTAGTCGTAAAGAAAGAATCATCTTCATGATAAAAGATCGTATAAATACGACTAGGTTGTCCATGATTTAGGAACAAGGTTTTCAGTTGCTCACGTTCATTTGGAATATCAAGTAACACAACATAGCGATTGGATAAATCACCAACGTCTTCTTGATCATCTAATGAAATAATCGTTTCATTCTCAAGACCTAGTATTCTCTGTGTTTCCTTTTTAAATGTAATGAGTACGCGATTTTCAATAGGAATTGTTAGAAGCCTATCAGCCAACCTTGTTTTTTGGATACTTCTCCAATCAAATAACTGCCATTCTGATACACCCATATCGTCAATCATTAATTGTGGCTTAACGTGCCCATTCCACTCATTAATTGATAAAGTCCCAACCGCTGATACTTTCGCATGAGATGTGATTTCATCACATAAATAACCTAGGTGAAATCCAATCCCATCTAATGTTGCCCCATTCCCAGAGAATCCAACTTTTAAATGGTTTGAATCACTTCCAATTTTTCTCATTTGATCTAATTGAACGTCTTGCAATAGCACTTTCGGTGTTGGGTTAGAAACACCGAATGGAGCAAGTTGATCTAATTGCTTAATGACAGATACGGAGATTTCATCTACCGTAGCGACTAAATCAATTGATGTTACTGGTTTAAAATCTTCTTCCGTCAATACTACTTTTGCTTGTTCGTTAAGCCTAGTACGTAATAAATCCAAATCCTCTACGTTCATTGTCAAACCCGCAGCCATTGGATGCCCTCCAAAATGAGGCAAAATATCCCGACTTTTAGAAAGCTCTGCAAACATATCAAAGCCTTCGATGCTTCTGGCAGACCCTTTTGCGACTCCCTTTTCCCGATCAATACTTAATACAATCGTTGGTCTATAATAGCGCTCAACAAGTCGGGAAGCAACAATTCCAATGACTCCTGCATTCCATCCTTCACCTGCAATGACCAATACATCATTATTATCAGGAGGATATTGCTCTTCAACGACAGTAACAGCCGCTTCTGTGATCTCTGTAACAACTGCTTGACGCTCTTTATTTAAGTAATCAATTTCCGTCGCTAAATGTTCAGCTTCTTCCTTTGTTTCAGCTAATAACAAGTGAACCGCTGGATCAGCTGAATCAAGCCGCCCTGCAGCATTAATTCGAGGTCCAATTCCAAATCCAACATGGTCTGCTTGAACGACTTGTGAATCGATACCACATTTTTTCTTTAGCGCAATTAAACCTGGTTTGTTCGTTGACTGAAGAACATGAAGACCCTCCATTACTAACAGACGGTTCTCATCAACAAGAGGAACCAAATCGGCAACTGTACCTATCACAGCTATGTCCAGCCACTCACTTGGAACCCTTCCTAATAATGCATGAGCAACTTTTAAAGCAACTCCTACACCCGCTAAGCCTTTAAATGGGTATGGACAACCCGGTTTTTTTGGATTAATAATCGCATACGCATCAGGTAAAACGGGTGGTGCTTCATGGTGATCGGTCACGATGAAATCAAGGTTAATCTCTTTTGCCACGTTTGCAACATGCACTGCAGCAATCCCCGTATCTACCGTTACGATTAGTCCGTACCCATCTTCTTTTGCTTGCCTAATCGCCGGTTCATTGGGTCCATATCCCTCGGTGAATCGATTCGGTATATAAAAGTCTACTTGTGCTCCTATAGATTGTAAGGCTTTGTACATCAAGGCCGTACTACTTACTCCATCGGCATCGTAGTCACCAAAAATAAGAATTCGCTCATTTCCCTCAACTGCTGCGCGAATTCTTGTTACCGCACGGTCCATATCATCTAACAAAAACGGATCATGATAGGCCATCTCTTCTTTATATAAAAAACGTCTAGCAGCCTCTACTGTTTCAAATCCTCGATTCAAGAGTAAACTCGCCACTAGTGGAGCTATGTTTAATTCATTGACTAATTGATCTACTTGACTGGATGCTTGTTCTTTTATTTTCCATCTAGCTTTCGGTTTTAACATATAAACACCCCTTGAATGTCTCATTATACAGGAGCATTCAAGGGGTTACAACGTTCAATCACTCTTTTCCTTAGACTGGTATATTTCCTTTTGGTGATTCTGCTTGCCGACTCGTTCAGAAGGGTTTCTTTTCCGTTTTGTGGCTGATTCCGTGTCTAGATTGCTACTCTCCTGGTTATGTTTCAACCGTTTGATTTCAGCTTGTAATTGATAGATCCTTACCATTCCAACTGCTCCAACAATGATAGCCCCCATTAAAACAGACCCTAAAATAACTAGGATAAGTGGCCACTCAGCTGTTCCAAACATATAGTTGACTCGTACTGAATCAACATTGATAACAGCAAAGATAGCAATAATAACAGCTGCTATTATTCCGAGTATTAGACTCCACTGCCCCCTCATTCGTCCAACTCCTCTCCCTCTTTTTTTCTTTCTCTGTAAGGGTTAATATGGACAAGAACATCATGAACGTTCTTCTCTTGTAAGAGGCGCTCTTTTACTCGCTTACCAATTGTATGCCCTTCTTCAACTGAAATAGATGGGTTAACCGCCACCTTAATATCGATAATAACGTAATGACCATGTTCCCGAGCTAAAAATTCATCAATATTTAAAACACCTTCCACACTTGCTGCAGCCTTTTTCATTTCAACCGTATCCTCTTCATGCAAGACATGATCAAGGGCATTATGAATCGACTGTTTTCCAAGTGTCCAAGCCATTTTTCCAATTAAAATAGCTACAAACGCACTCGCTATGGAATCTCCATACACAAGCCAAGGTATATTTAAATGTCCGCCAAGAATAGCTGCACCTATCCCGATTAATGCCGCAAACGAAGAGAACACATCTGAACGATGATGCCACGCATCGGTTATTAACGCCTCACTTTTATACTTCTTACCCAATTGGTACTTATAACGAAACATAAGTTCTTTCACAACAATGGAAAAAATAACAGCATATATCGCAATGACTCCTGGAACTTCAACGGGTTCAAAAAACGATTGAAATGCACCAAGTGCTATTTCAAATCCTACAATAAAAAGCAATACAGCTACAATGATAGCTGCAACCGACTCCGCTTTACCATGTCCATATGGATGATCACGATCTGGTGGCAATTTTGCAGCACGAACGCCTATTAAAACAACGACTGAACCGACAACATCCGAAGCTGAGTGAACTGCGTCTGCGACTAATGCACGACTATTTGCCATAATACCAACGACTGCCTTAATAATCGCTAAGACAATATTGCCAATTATTCCAACCCATGCTGCAAACCTAACTTTTCGATAACGTATATCTGCTTCGGACACATCAACACCCACTTTATTTTTTTCATATTTCAAACAGTATGTTGGAAAAACCTGTACTTATTTTACCATCAATAGGTAGCATCATTCATCTTTAAGAGAATTGACAATCATTTTTGCGAAAAAATGGTGTCTTAAAGGCCAGAAAGAGGGCACGGAAAAAGGGTGGTTTTTCCCTTTTTCCGTGCCCTTAAATGCATTCTATGATTTATACTGTTGGCTCTCCCTCAGGCTGTTGCTTGTGAGAATCGAACTTTTTCTTTTTTAATTGATTTGCCTTCCAAATCAGCCATAATTGTGAGGCAAGGAACATCGAAGAGTATGTTCCAGCTACAAGTCCTATAAGCAAAGCAAAAGCAAAGGAGCGAATGGCCTCGCCACCAAAAATGAAAATCGCAGCAGCTGCAAATACGACAGTTAATACCGTATTAATCGAACGTGCTAATGTCTGAACTAAGCTTTTATTCACAATTGAAGCTAAATCGTCAAAGTCTTTAACTCGCTTAGCAAGCTTTGTGTTTTCTCTAATACGGTCAAACGTTACAATCGTATCATTTATTGAATAACCAACGATCGTTAATACAGCTGCAATAAACGGAACATTCACTTCAATTTGTAACAAACTAAACACCGCAATGATAAAGAATGCATCATGTAATAATGCCACAATTGCTGCAATTCCATATAACAATTCAAATCGAATCGTTACATAAATAATGATCCCAACTGAGGCAATCAAAACAGATATTAATGCATTACGGGCAAGTTCTGCACCAATGATTGGATCAACAGTACTAACACTCGGCTCATGTCCGTAAGCACTGGCAAAATACGCTTGAATTTCATTTATTTCTTCAGGAGACAAAACACCGATAAACCCAACACTTGCCATTTCATTTTGATCTCCGCCAAGCTGAACATCATCTGGTGTAAACCCAATTTGTGCAAACTCCTCCATGACCTCTTCTTGCGTTATCGGTTCTGTCGATAACAAGTCGACTCGTGAGCCACTTTCAAAATCAATTCCTAAATTCAGCCCTAGTGTGAGCAGCAACACTATACCAAGTAACGTAAATAATCCTGAAAAGGCGAAAAACTTTTTTCGATGCTTAACGAAGTCTATCTCACGATTTTGGAAATTAAAGCTCACTAATTTCACCTTCCTTCACACCGAACAAACGAGGTTTCTTATTAAGCGCTCGACTGTTTACCCATAAACCAAGAAGAAGTCTTGACCCATACACAGCCGTAACAAAACTCGTTAAAATACTGACAATCAACATAACAGCGAAACCTTGTACAGAGCTTGTCCCATATGAGAATAGTACAGCTGCTGCTAAGATTGTTGTAATGTTGGCATCTAGAATCGTTGAAAGCGATCTTCGACTTCCTGCTTTAAAGGCCGACATAATCGATTTACCAGACCTGATCTCTTCTTTAATTCGTTCATAGGTAATGATATTTGCATCTACTGCCATCCCTACCCCAAGAATTAATGCAGCAATTCCAGGCAATGTTAGAACTGCATTCATCCAATTAAACACAAGCAACACAAGGTAAATATAGGTGCTGAGCGTGACAACAGCAATGATCCCCATGAACCTGTAATAAAACAACATATAGGCAAAGATTAGCGCGACACCAATAAATCCAGCATACACTGTTTTTTGCATCGCTTGCTCTCCTAATGATGCACCTACAGAGTTCGAGTACATCTCTTCAAGCTGAACTGGAAGTGCCCCTGCATTTAAAACCTCTGCCAAAAATTGTGTTTCTTCAAGTGTGAAACTCCCACTGATAGTCGCTGTATTTGAATAAATAATTTCCCGAACTGTTGCCGCAGAAAGATACTTCGGGTCTTCTTTTAAAGCTTCTTCGGCGTAAGAATCTACACCCTCTTCAAAATCAAGCCACATAACGAGTAAATTTTCCGCTGGTGGCCTTGATAGCATCTCCCTAGAGATTTGCTCCATTTGACGAGCATCATCTAAAGTCAAAGTCACAATTGGATCATTAGTATCCGGATGAAATGAAGAGCTGGCCCCATTCTGGCGCAAATCGGCTCCATCTACTAATACTTCATCATGTACATCACGTATCGTTAAACTTGCTTCCGTTGCGAGTAATTCTCTTGCTGTAGCTTGGTCGGCTACTCCTGCAAGTTGAACTCGAATACGATCGTCTCCTTCTATTCGAATATTCGGTTCAGAAACCCCTAGTACATTAACTCGTTGATTTAAAGCACTGACTGTTGCACGCAATGCTTCATTATCAATAACGTCACCCTCGTGAGCCGGTTTTACTTCATAAAGTATTTCAAACCCACCTTGGAGGTCAAGACCTAGCTTAATTTCCTTCGCTATCCCCATCACAGTCGTACTAATCAAACCTGCGAGAATTGCGACAATAAGGAAAAAAGCGAAAATCCTTCCTTTTTTCACCATACTGCTTTTCTGCCTCCTTCATGAAACAGACTACTTGTCCATCTCAACCTTTCATAGACACAATAGTCCCATTATAGCCTTTATAGAAAATCTCTGTCAATTTATGCTATGTATACTAAAGATGCCCTTTTTAACGTACATGCTTTAAAAGGTGTGAGGCCTCTCACACCTTAGCTATGTCTCCCTTTAGAACCTATGTCGAATCCGTCGCTCGTTAATCCTTCAGAAGCTTCCATTTCTGCAAACCAATCCGTAGGATCTTTGTATGCATTGATCGTTAGCCACGTCATATACGTTTGTGGCTTTAGTGTGAGTAATTCACTGACAAAGCTATTAATATGAATAAATTCCTTCTTCTTTCTTAACTGATAGAGGACACATTCCCATACATCGTCTTTCGTAGCTCGATCATAGCCTAGAAAATGAAATTCATCGACCTTACTTACTAAAGCCGGCTCAACATCACTACGCCATACTTCAAATTGTTGTTTCTCCATTAATTCTCTCCCCCCTTTAAAAGACTGAATACATAATACTTGCTATTCCAAATCCAGCGATAACGACTCCTGTAGCAATAGCAAAAAAAGCAAAACGGAATGGAATGAAAAATAGGATGGCTGCAAGACTAGCTGAATACGCACCTGTAGTTGGGAATGGTACAGCCGTAAACAAAATGAGACCAATCGCTCCAAACTTCTCTACTTTGTCGCTTTTTTTCATTGTTCTGTTATAAAGCCAATCATAAAACTTTTTATATGCTTTAAATCTAAGAAACCACTTACTTACCGGCTGAAATAATAGCAAAATTGGTATGATCGGTAACAAGTTTCCACCAATTCCATAGAATAAAGCCTCCCAATACGATAAACCAAGCTGGTGCGCTACGGGTATTCCCCCTCGTAGCTCTAAGATAGGCAATGCAGAAATTAACACAACAATTAATTCAGGGGGTAAAAAACCAAAATGATCAAAAACAAACTGTTCAATTGCCTCTTTCACTATATCCGTCCTCTCTAACGTTGTATTAATAAAATAACTACTTGTCATGCTTGCCCCACTACTAAGCATATAAATAATAACGCGAAATATCCATCATTTTTTTATGAAGGTAGGGGCTATTCATGACGAAGCAAACATTTCTTAAAGGAGCATTGATTTTAATCATCGCCGGTCTTATTACAAGATTCCTAGGCTTTGTGAATAAAATTGTCGTTGCAAGAATTATGGGGGCTGAAGGAGTAGGCCTTTATCAAATGGCAGTTCCTACATTGCTGTTAGTCATCACTTTAACTCAATTAGGACTACCCGTTGCCATTTCAAAACTAGTTGCAGAAGCCGAGGCTAAACAAGATAGACAAAGAATAAGAAAAATCTTGGTAGTCTCCCTGACCATTACATCAATACTTAGCATTATTTTCACCATTGCGATGATTGCTTTTGCCCCATTTGTAGCAAATACCCTATTAACTGATGCAAGAGCCTATTATCCTTTAATTGCCATTGCACCAATCGTCCCTATCGTAGCACTTTCTTCAGTCATGCGCGGCTACTTTCAAGGTCGTCAAAATATGAAACCTACTGCCTATTCTCAAGTCATTGAACAAGTAGTTAGAATTACGTTAGTTGCCGTTATGACAAGTGCATTTTTACCAATGGGTGTGGAATATGCAGCAGCTGGTGCCATGGCTTCCGTTGTAATTGGGGAACTGGCTTCCTTAATTTACATGATTTTTATGTTCAAGAGGAACAAGCGATTTCATGTTCGACGGAACTTCTTCACTTATGCTAAAGAGGGGAAACAAACATTTAGAGATTTAATGGCTATTTCATTGCCAGCAACTGGAAGTCGCCTAATTGGTTCCATTTCGTTATTTTTTGAACCTATAATTGTCGCTCAAAGCTTGGCATTGGCTGGAGTCGCTACAGTAATGGCCACAAGGCAGTACGGGGAACTAGCTGGATTTGTCATTCCAGTACTCATGCTGCCAACATTTATTACGTATTCCCTCTCTGTTTCTTTAGTACCAGCCATAAGTGAAGCAGCAGCGAAAAAGCATTACAAAACAATTCATTACAGGTTAAACCAAGCATTACGCCTTGCACTCTTATCAGGAGGCATTTCTGCTGTTGTTTTATACGTTTATGCCGAACCAATTATGAGTTTAATGTATGGGGCCCCAACAGTCGCTACGTATTTAAAATTAATGGCTCCTTTTAGTATCTTTTTATATTTCCAAGGACCTCTTCAAGCTACTTTACAGGCATTAGACCTAGCTAAAGCTGCGATGATGAATAGTTTGTTTGGAGCCGTCATTAAAATGGCAGCTATCTTTGTTCTAGCATCAAGACCGGAATTAGGAATCATGGGTGCGGCCCTTGCTGTTGTCATCGGATTCGTTTTAGTCACTTTGTTACACTTTGCATCAGTAGCAAAAACAATAAGTTTTACAATTGAAACTAAAATGGTTGTTAAATCGATTATTCTTATTGCTGCTTCTACATGTATAGGGTTTCTTTTTTCTAAGTATGCATTTACTTCTTTATCTCAGCTTTGGCAGACATTGCTCGCAATAAGCCTTACTAGTGTAATCTACTGCATGTTCATGGTTCTTCTTGGGTTAATTAAAGAGGAGGAAGCTTTACGAGTTCCCATCATAGGTAAAAAGCTAGCCTCAATCATTCAAAGAACACAATAAGAGGGTGTCTTAAAAGGTCTGTTTTTGACCTTTCGAGACACCCCCAAAGCAATGAGCGGAGACGCTACATCTTTTTCTTTGGGCTTTTTTAAGAAATACGCAGGCTAAAAAACCAAGCTAAAATCCTTTTCTATAGGACCATTAGCTTGGTTATTTTTCATCTTTTACATCAACAAAAAATGTGTCACGAGCTTTTAGCGCGCAATAGGATATTTTTTTAATATCACGATACCCCAGCTTCCTCATTTGCTGTCGTAACCATAATTGCGTCTGATTAATTTGTTCTAAATGTTCATTTTGTATCTTCCCATCTAAAATAAGCGGCAATGGCAGCCTTGGAGCATATCCATCATCTGCGTCTTCCTGCTTTTCAATTACAGATAGCTTCCCTGAAGGTTCTAAAATAGCAAATTCAACATCAGATAATTTACTAATTTTATTTTGCCTTAGTTGTACTAGAAGGTCATCAAAGTTATACCTTTGCTTTCTCATTTCCCCTTCATCTATTTTCCCTTCATTAATTAAAACAGAGGGCTTAACATCAATTAATTTACGCAAATCATTGTTTTTCAACGAAACAAGGGCCAAGATAATTTGAATCGTGGAAAGAATAACGATTGGAATAATGGAATACATCATTGGTACTTCTATATTTTCTATCGATACAACAGCTAACTCTGCTATCATTATCGAAACAACAAAATCCAAAACAGATAATTGTCCAATCTCACGTTTCCCCATAAACCGAAGCACAAAGAGAATAATGAAGTAGATGAATATTGTACGCAGCATGATTGTCATATAATCCATCAGATATCCTCCCTTGCGTTCTAACATATCTAAAGCTTAGTATGACCAAGGGAGGAAAGACACATGATTTGTAGCTTTTGGCATTTCTACATGAAGTTAGCGAGGTATCTGAAGTAGAGGTAAACGGTTGAAATAATAAACGAGATAATGGCAATTGGTAATCCCACTTTTAAGAATTCTAAATAACTAAACGGATGTTTCGCTTTTGCCGCCATACCAGCAACGATCACGTTGGCTGTTGCGCCGATAATCGTTGCATTCCCGCCTAAACAAGCACCTAAAGCAAGTGCCCACCATAAAGGATCTAAATTGTTCATACCATATTCTTGAAACTCAAGAATGACAGGAATCATCGCAGCAACAAACGGGATATTATCAACAAATCCAGATAAAATTCCTGAGCCCCAAAGGATAAATAGAGCGGTCTTAGGCAGGTCACCTTCCGTATAGTAAATAATTGATTTTGCAATTTCATCAATTATCCCTACTTCCTTTAACCCACCAACAAGCATAAACAATCCTATAAAGAAAAAGAGCGTTACCCACTCTACTGAACGAAAGACCTCTTCCATATCTTGCTCTTCATGCGTAATTAACATTAACAAAAGGGCTCCAACCATTGCAATGCTTGTTAACTCAACATGAATAAAAGGCTGAAAAATAAAAGCTATTGTAGTTAACGTTAATACGGAGACCGATTTCATAAGAAGCTTCCGATCCTTAATATATGTAGTTGGGTTTATCGCGTATAATTTCGCTTGATCCTCTTTTGTAACAACTAATTGCTTACGATAAAGTAAAACTAGACCTCCCATAACGATAATAAAAATAATGAGAACGACTGGGCTTAAATGAATAAGAAAGTCATTAAATGTTAAATGATCAACAGCCTGCCCAATCATCAGGTTTGGAGGATCTCCAATTAATGTTGCCGTCCCTCCAATGTTTGATGCCATAACCAATGACAATAGAAAGGGGACTGCGGGAAGTTTTAATAATGAAGTTAATGTAAATATAATTGGAACAATTAATAAAACGGTTGTCACATTATTTAAAAAAGCCGATCCAAATGCAGTTAAAGATGAGATTACAATAAGCAGAGGAACCGGTCGGCCATCTACCCACTTAGCTAAAGACACTGCTACATACTCAAAAAAGCCACTCTGACTTGTTATGGATACTAAAATCATCATTGCCAACAGAAGCGTAATCGTATGCCAATCTATATGGTGCAAAAATGCAGCATTTATTTCATACACACCAAATACAAGCATGAGTACACCACCGAAGCAGGCAATGACAGCTCGATTTAGTTTTTCTGTGATAATGAAGAAGTAACTGCAAAGAAAAATAATTAAAGCTAAGGTTACCCCCATGACTGTACTCCTCTCCCTCGCATTTCTACCATCCTATGACAAGCCCACAAAAAACATGTCCTTTTTCTGAGACAAGCAAATTTTGCGTCTATTCTATACAAGCCTGAATAAGCTGTATTAAACAGTAGTTTATATTTAATCATTGAAAGGAGAGTTTCCATTGACGTATCGTGGTTTTTTTCCAGCAATTTTGTTCGGATTGTCCACTATTTTGGTCATTGCTTTATCATTTAGTTTAGTTGTCTCAATCGTATTATCTTTTACATCTCTAACTGAGCATTCAGTTCAGTGGTTAATCACAGGGGTTGCATTTGTTACTATGTTTTTAGGAGGGACTATCTCAGGGGCGAAAGCAAAAGAAAAAGGCTGGATTGCTGGCGCGTGTACAGCTCTTTTATTTTCCTTGTTAACTTTCTTCATTCAATATTTAGGCTACAATAACACCTTTACAAGTGAACAGTACATGTACCATGCTGGTTATATATTAGCAGCAGCTATCGGTGGAATTATAGGTGTCAATTTAAGCAGTAACAAATAACCAAACTATTAAAAAAAAGAAAGCGCAGCGATCTAATCGTTGCGCTTTCTTATGTACTATATCAATCTGGGTTAACGACTTCACGGATAGCTGCACGGTCGAACGTAAGCTTACGATTATCATTAACAAGAATAACGATCGTATCTTCATCAACAGCATCAATTGTTCCATGAAGGCCTCCGATTGTGATAATTTTATCACCACGTTGAAGTGCACTATGCATTTCACGAATAGCCTTTTGCTTCTTTTGCTGCGGACGAATTAGTAAGAAGTAAAAAATCGCAAACATTAAAATTAGCGGAAGTAAAGTTCCAAATAGTTCCATCTGTTTTCCCCCCTTTCATTAATAAACGCCTTTCTTACCAGAACGAGTAAAGCAAACCAAATAGCGGATGGCTATACTCTGCTTCGAGACGCACGGAAAGAAAAGATCATCCTATAGAATGAATCCCTAGAAATTCTTTGCATTTGGCTTATTAAAACCATATTGTTCAAAGAACTCTTCTCTAAAATCAAGTAAACGATCTTCTCTAATTGCCTGTCTAACCTGCTCCATTAAGTTTAACAGGAAATATAGATTATGGTAAGAGGTCAATCTAAATCCAAATGTTTCTTCACACTTGATTAAATGTCTTATATAGGCCCTTGTGTAATTCTTGCAGACATGACAGTCACAATTCTCATCTAAAGGTCTAAAATCACGGGCATATTTAGCATTACGAACAACTAACCTACCTGTACTTGTCATAAGTGTTCCATTACGGGCAATTCTCGTCGGCAATACACAGTCAAACATATCAATGCCGCGAATCGCTCCATCGATTAATGAATCAGCTGATCCAACCCCCATTAAATAACGCGGTTTGTTTTCAGGTAAATGGGGAGTTGTGAACTCTAGTACACGATTCATCACATCTTTAGGCTCGCCAACAGATAATCCCCCAATTGCATATCCAGGAAAGTCAAGAGAAATGAGATCTTCTGCACTTTGCCTCCGTAGATCTTCATATTCTCCTCCTTGTACAATCCCAAACAAGCCTTGATCATTTGGACGTTTATGTGCTTTTAAGCATCTTTCCGCCCAACGGCTTGTCCGCTCTACTGATTTTTTCATGTAATCAAATTCAGCTGGATACGGAGGACACTCATCAAATGCCATCATAATATCTGATCCAAGAGCATTTTGAATTTCCATTGCTCCTTCTGGACTTAAAAATAACTTGTCTCCATTTAAATGATTACGAAAATGGACACCCTCTTCTTCTATCTTACGCAGATCACTTAAGCTAAAGACCTGAAATCCACCTGAATCAGTTAAAATTGGGCGATCCCAATTCATAAATTTGTGGAGTCCACCTGCTTCTTTAATTATATCATGACCAGGTCTTAACCATAAGTGATAAGTATTGCTCAAAATAATTTGTGCGTTCATATCGTATAAGTCTTCAGGACTCATCGTCTTTACTGTTGCCAATGTTCCAACCGGCATAAATATTGGTGTTTCAAAAGTACCATGTGGTGTATGAACTCGGCCTAGACGAGCCCCAGATTGCTTACACGTTTTTATATGTTCATACGTAATTGCAGCCATCTATTTTCCTCCTTTTAACTACCTAATCAGCATTGCATCCCCAAAACTAAAAAAGCGATATTCTTCTTTCACTGCATGTCTATATGCATTTAGAACATACTCCTTACTCGCAAACGCACTTACAAGCATAACCAAGGTCGATTTTGGCAAATGAAAATTTGTTAACAATCCATCAAAACCACGTACCTCATAGCCCGGGTAAATAAAGATGGATGTCCACCCTGATGCTTCTTGAAACTGTCCATGATCCTTCATAATCGTCTCAAGTGTTCTAGCTGACGTTGTACCTACAGCAAAAATCCGTCCACCATTTTCTCTAACTGTTTGAAGTAGTTTAGCTGTACCAGCGCTCATCTGATAAAATTCTGCATGCATTTCATGTTCTTCAATGTTTTCTACACTAACTGGCCTAAATGTTCCTAGACCTACATGTAATGTGATATATGCAATGTGAACGCCTTTTTTCTCGATAGATGTTAATAATTCTTTTGTAAAATGCAGTCCTGCAGTTGGAGCTGCTGCGGATCCTCGATTTTTCGCAAAGACAGTCTGATACCGTTCTTGGTCCGGCAATGTTTCTTTGATATACGGAGGTAGAGGCATTTCACCTAACTCATCCAACACTTCATGAAAAATACCTTTGTAGTTCATTTTCATTATCCGTCCACCGTGCTCAGCTTCACCTGTACAAATTGCAGTTAATTGGCCGTCGCCAAACACAACCTCTGTTCCTGCTTTAACACGCTTAGCAGGCTTCACAAGTGTTTCCCACTGGTCATCTTCTAATTGTTTTAATAACAGGATCTCAATACTGGCTCCTGTATCTTTTTTTAGACCATAAAGCCTTGCAGGCAAAACACGGGTATCATTTAATACTAGACAATCTCCCTCATGTAATTCATCAATAATTGATAAGAAATTTCGATCTTTTGTTTCACCTGTCTTACGATCAAGGACAAGCAAACGAGACGCCGTCCTGTCGGGAAGCGGCGTCTGAGCAATTAATTCATCTGGCAATTCAAAATCAAATTCTTCTACATTCATGTTAACATTCACCTTTTTTAAAATATCCGTTCATTTTTATACATCTTTGTTATCATACCCAAACTCTTAAGTCGATGCAACTTTAACGAAAACGTCCAATAATAAAGAAAAGCAGCGATAGAACAACACTTATTACAATACTCGTTATAATAGGAAAGTAGAAGGTTGAGTTTTCACGTTTAATTAAAATATCCCCTGGAAGCTTACCTATCGGAATAAATCGACCGATTAACATCCATAACCCACCAATTACAATACATAAAATACCGATCGTAATTAATACTTTCGGAAATGTATTCATTGTTTTGGAACCTCCAAATTAAAGTGTTCATAACAAGCTGGACTTACAATCCTTCCACGAGGTGTCCGCTGGATAAAGCCAATCTGCAACAAATAAGGCTCATACACATCTTCAATTGTGTCGGGCTCTTCCCCGATGGTTGCCGATATCGTTTCGAGTCCAACTGGACCTCCACGGAATTTTTCAATCATTCCATATAATAATTTATGGTCAATATGATCAAGTCCTAATCGGTCAACTTGCAATTGTTCAAGGGAATCTTGAGCAATTGCAAGATTAATCGTTCCGTCCCCTTTTACTTGCGCAAAATCACGAACACGGCGGAGGAGTCGGTTGGCAATCCGAGGTGTCCCTCTTGAACGTCGAGCAATTTCAACAGCTGCTTCTTCATCTATATCTGTGCCAAAAATCTCAGCTGTACGACGAACGATGATGGATAGTTCTTGCTCTGTGTAATATTCAAGACGCGCAAGTACACCAAACCGATCACGCAGAGGAGCTGAGAGCATCCCTGCGCGTGTAGTCGCACCAACAAGAGTAAATGGGGGCAAGTCTAAACGCACAGAGCGTGCGGTTGGTCCTTTGCCAATTACAATATCTAAACAAAAGTCTTCCATTGCAGGATAGAGAACTTCTTCAACCATACGGTTTAGTCTATGTATTTCGTCAATAAATAAAACATCTCCTGGCTCAAGAGCAGTTAAAATCGCCGCTAAATCACCAGGTCTTTCAATAGCAGGTCCTGAAGTTGTTCTCATTTGAACACCCATCTCAGTTGCTATTATTCCAGATAACGTTGTTTTCCCTAGTCCGGGCGGTCCATATAGAAGAACATGATCGAGACATTCTTCCCGCATTTTGGCTGCTTCCATAAACACTTGAAGATTCTTTTTAACCTTTTCCTGTCCAATATATTGTTGGAGTTTGTGTGGTCGAATTTGCTGATCAAGTGAATCTTCCATACCTTGTTCTTCCGCCGATACCATTCGTTCATCCATTCCTATCACCCCCGTTTATTACCCATTTAATAATAACTGAAGTGCTTTTTTAATATATGCATCGGTAGTCAAATCTTCTTTTTCCAAATGTGGGCGCACCTTTTTCAGTTCTCTCTCTACGTATCCAAGTGCTCGCAAGGCTTCTAGAGCTTCTTCTAATAACGGATTTTCCGTTTTTAAACTTTTAGGTGAAGCAGTCATTCCACTTTGTTTAAATAAATTCGGAGCAAAATCATCAAGCTTCCCTTTTAAATCTAGTATAATTTGTCTGGCCGTTTTCTTCCCAACACCAGGAAATTTAACGAGGAAAGATTCATCCTCTTCCTCAATCGCATGAACAACATGCTCAGGTTCTCCTGTTGCCAAAATAGCTAATGCTCCTTTTGGACCAATTCCTGAAACATTAAGAAGCTTCTCGAACAACGCACGTTCTTCCTTTGTCTCAAAACCATATAAACGAATCACATCTTCCCTTACATATTGATATGTAAACACTTGAACGGAATGCTCCATTTTACTTTGAAATCGATAAGGGTTCGGACAATATAATTGATAACCTAACCCATGATGATCCACAACAATATATTGAGTTTCTATATACACTAACTTTCCAACTACGTATTCAATCAATTTATATCCCTCTCCATACGAACATTTATTTCTATTTTAGCATAGAGTTCAACCAAAAAGGTCGCTTTTTACCTTTTTGGTTGAACTCTATGCGCTGTGCGGAGCCGATGCCTGGTTTTAAGCCTAAAGGAGCGCTCTTCTCCTTTAGGCGCGCATCGCGTGGAGCCAGCGCCACTATGTTCGCACCTGCCGCAAAAGAAAGCATTCCCCTTCACCTTTTGGGTTGAACTCGTAGCGATGTGCGGAGCCGCCGTTATGTTTTAAGCCCTTTGAGCGCTCTTTTCAAAAGGCGCACGGCGCGTGGAACCAGCACAAACTTGTTCTCCGACTCCAAAAATCTGTACCTTTTTTTATTCTTATAACCATGACAAAAACAAAAGGTGATTTCAATAACGAAACCACCCAATTAACTTACATCTGTGCTGATTTATATTGTCCAAAAACTTGTAGCACTTCCTCATAATGTTTAAGGTCCTGAACAGGTATGCCTTTTCTCAGTTCGGAATGTTGTCGACTCTTTAGTTTGGCTGTATCCAATTGGAAGAAAGATTGAATGACTCTTTCTTCATTTGGCTGCCCTTCATAAATGGAAAGAATTCCATCTTCTGTTATTCCAAAATATCCATTTACCTTCAACAGCGGTGAAATATCATTTACTTCCTTCCTAAAAATCATCTTATTTTCACTTTGGTCAACCAAGTTCCAGTCTTCATAATAAGCCCAAAAATCTTCCATCGACCAAATTGTTTCTTGAATTCGTTCTTCACTCTTTTCACCATCAAGGTATACACGTTCTAATATCACGTTAATTGTTTGAGGTCCCATTACTTGGTAAGCTTCCGATTCTGCTTGTTTCTGGTTATATGATTTCGTTTGGCTGCCTTCTATTACTGTCGTATTCCACAACGTAAAACCCATAACAATTAATGTCAAACTTAAAAGCAAAGAAAAGATATGTTTTCGCTGAGTTCGTTGTAATTTCATCAGCTCTCACCACCATTATAAAAAATAAAAACTTCCATCCTAGGCTAATGTTGCCCAAAAATGGAAGTCATCATTCGTAAATTAAATCATTTCACTACATATTCACATTTAAATGTCAGTAAGACAGTGGAGAAAAAGCTCCACTGTCTGTAACAATTAACGAGAACGTTCAAATGGTCGTTGTACTGCTCTTCCTAAATCTCCAAGCATATCTGTAAATGTAGCTGTTACTTCATCAAATGCAGTCCCTGTCCGTAATCTGTCATCCATATTACGGATGCGACCCACTGCATCAGAATCTGTTACTACTCGTACATCTTTATCTTTTGCTAAACCATTAACCGTTTTTTCAACTTTTCTTTTCACATCATCCATATCTCCATTTGTTGTAATTCCTACAACAACATCATTTTCATGAACAATTACACGTGCATCTTCAACACCATCTATACGTTCACATCGTTCTGCAAGACGTTGGACAGTTTGTCCATCATAGTCTTTATGATAGTTCATCGCACGAGTACCATGTTTACCTTGTGCACGTTGTTGACCATGGTGGACTCCCGTACGGTCACCACGACCAGTTGCATCAAAGCGATTCGGTGTGCGTGTACCATGATTTACATTCCCGCGATCACGCGCTTCTAAATTCATAGCTCCTTGCCCTTGACGACGATGGCCAGGAGTTGCATCTAAAGCACCAGCTCCTCGGCGTGCTCTTCCACGAAGAATTCCATCTTCATCAACCATGCCAGGACGGTTTCCTCCTGTTAATCCAGCACGTCCCATTCCTGCATTACGCTCCGTTGCACGAATCCCATCACGAGCGGTTCCACGATTTAAACCAGCAAGTCCTATTCCTCGTGCATCTGTTCCTTGACGTCCAGTGATCCCCTGTGCGCCATGCGTGCCGAATAACCCAGTATTAGTACCAAAGTTATCTCGGCCAGTATTTGTATAACCTACACCACGGTCATTGCCAGTTCCACGAGTTTGGAAATTATTTAAATGTGTACGGCTTTGTCCAGTCATACCAGTACCTTGGCCTCCAAATAACCCACCACGCGCATTTGTTTGGCCTGTACCTTGCCCTCCAAATAACCCGCCACGCGTTCCTGTTTGACCAGCTCTTTGACCTCCAAAAATCCCACCACGTGCATCTGTTTGGCCCGTGCCTTGGCCTCCAAATAGCCCGCCACGATGCCCTACATCAGCCCCTCTAGTCGTACCTTGTCCAACGGTACCACCACGCTGACGGTCTGGTGTCATCATATCAGTTATTGGACCTTCCCCTCTATGACGACCATCTATTGCTCCTCTACCACGCATATCTTGTGCATATATTCCTGTTTGTTGATTTGCACCCATGTCTGTTGCTTGGTTATCTACACCACATCCAGCAAGTCCACCTAAAAGCATTGTTGCTGTTGCTACTGACATTGCAATTTTTTTCATTTTTTAATTCCCCCTTTCACCAATTATGTTGGCTAATCGGAGGTTTCTTTACACTGTTACATCTTGGTTAGTGTTCCATAACAAGAAATTAAAATCAAATTAGCTTATACCTATGTAAGCCTGCTATGAATTTCTCATAGCAGGCAAAAAAGCTTACTTTATATATATTGCTTGATATTAATCATCATAATCATCTGACTCATGGTAACCTTGCATAAATGGCTGTTGTGGATAATCTTGCATCGGCATCAGTTGGCCGTTTGGACCATAAGTAATAGGTTGTGTTGGTCCACAACACCCTTTTTGTGGACTTTGGTAAGGCTGCTGCATCGGTTGGTGTTGATGCATTGGCTGTTGCTGGTGCATTGGCTGCTGCTGGTGCATTGGCTGCTGCTGGTGCATTGGCTGCTGCTGGTGCATTGGCTGCTGCTGGTGCATTGGCTGTTGCTGTGGATAGAATAGCATAGATTCCTGTTGTGGCATATAAGGTTGTTCTGGATAATATGGCATTGGTTCTTGTGATGGTGGCATTGACATTTGATGTTGGTGGTATGGTTGCATCATTGGCTGTGACGGACCGCATCCTGGCATTAATGGACTAACCGGGTGCATAGGCTGTTGAATGTATGGAGCTGTTTTAGGTTTTGACGGACCACACCCCGGCATTAGTGGACTAATTGGAACCAATGGTGGGCAAGGTGCCTTTTGCTCAGGTTGATACATTTGTGGCTGAATAGGTTTGTGGGCTGGCATTTGAATTGGTTTGTGAATTGGTTTGTGAATTGGTTTGTGAATTGGTTTGTGAATTGGTTTGTGAATTGCTGGCTTTGGTGCATAATGTTTTGGTGCAATCGGAGCTTCTTTTTTTATAGGTTTTACTTCTTCTTTCGGTTTTACTTCTTCTTTCGGTTTTACTATTTCTTTTTTCGGTTCAACTTGCTTCTTCACAGGCGGCTTTTTGACATCTGGCATAACCTTTTTAGGTTTTACTTGTGGTTGATAAAAGTTGATATTTGTTTCATATGAATGATAATCAACTTTTGTCTTTTGTTTTGGTTGCACCATTTGTGGCATTGTTGGCATCTGCGGCATAGGCATTGGTGCCGGCTTTGGTGCTTCTTTCTTTTGGATTGGTTTTGGCATTTCCTTTTTAGGCTGCTCTTTTACATGTGCTTGTGGAGCGACCTGGGTTTCTTTTTTTACCGGCACACTTCCTGTAGGTACTTTAATCTTCATACCAGGCATAATCATATCTGGATTGGACAATTGTGTATTTGCTGCCTTTAGTTGTTCAAAATCAACCCCGTACTTTTGAGCTAACTTCCAAAGTGTGTCACCTTTTTGGACAATATGAATTTTCACGTTTTCATTCCCTCCTCTTACCGTTCCTTACATCGTATGTCGCTATAGGCGAATTGACACGAAACCTTACCTTAGAACAGAAAAAAAGATTGAAAAAATCCTAATATTACAGGGGGCTCAGCACAGCTTATGTCGGAAAAAATAGGTTTATGCCTACATAAACAGAAAAACAAAAAGAGTGTAGTAAAAAAGGGTGTTTTTTTCCTTTTTTACTACACTCAGCAATGTGCGTAGCCGTTGCCATATTTTAAAGCCCGCTATGAGCGATTTCCTCATAGCGGGTGCGCATCGTGCGAAGCCATTGCTACTTAAACAGTAAAAAAGGGTGTTTTTTCCTTTTTTACTACACTTTTTAATCGTTAGGACGGACGATCAAGCATGCGTTGCAATGCAAGGTTTCCCTCTAAAGTTGTTTGTTCATCTACAGTAATTGGAAAATGCAGCCTCCCTTCAATAATCTCTTCCAGAGACCAAAGCAAATGATCTAAATCAATCCTATTCATTGTTAAACACGGACACATCGTTGAATTTAAAGAAAATACATTTTTATCAGGATGCTGTTGTGCTAAACGATTCACTAAATTCATCTCTGTTCCTACTGCCCATGATGAACCAGGCTCAGCATTTTTAATTGTTTCAATTATATAATGCGTCGAACCATTTAAGTCAGCTGCTTGAACAACATCAAAGGTACATTCTGGATGAACAATAATATTTGTATTTGGTGAATTTTGGCGTAACTCTTCAATTTGATCAACAGTAAATTTTTCGTGTACGGAACAGTGTCCTTTCCAAAGAATAACTTTTACTTGTTCGATAGGACCTTCACAGACAAGCTCTCTTGCAATTGGATCCCAGATTGCCATCTCATCCAGTTTTATACCTAGATCATAGGCTGTATTTCTTCCTAAATGCTGATCAGGTAGGAAGAGTAGCCTTTGCTTTTGCGTAAATGCCCACTGAACCATTGCCTTTGCATTAGAAGATGTTACAGTTGCTCCGCCGTTCCTTCCACAGAAAGCTTTAATTGCAGCTGTACTGTTAACATACGTTAAAGGTAAGATCGTATCTCCAAATTGTTTCTGTAACTCAACCCATGCGTGCTCTGTTTGAGCTATGTCCGCCATGTCTGCCATTGAACAGCCAGCCTTCAAGTCTGGCAAAATGACATGCTGATTGTCTGTAGTGAGCATATCAGCCGTTTCTGCCATAAAGTGGACTCCACAAAAAACAATATATTCTGCATCACGATTAGTTTTTGATAATTGAGCTAGTTGGAGCGAATCACCTGTTGCATCAGCAAATTCAATAACTTCATCGCGCTGGTAATGATGGCCAGGAATAAACAGTTTGCTGCCCAGTTTTTGTTTAATTTCTTTAATTCGCTCTTTTTTATCCTCTATAGACATCTTTTTGTACCGTTCTGGTATGCGATCTAACGTTGCTACTTTTTCAAGAAAATTCATCCTATTTGCCCCCCTCTAATAAAAAACTTAAATCTGTCGCTTTCACTGAATGCGTTAAACAACCGAGCGATATATAATCAACACCTGTATCTCGAAATGTTGCAAGATTATCGATCGTAATTCCACCAGATGCTTCCATGATAATATTTCCAGGTACAAGCTTGCGATAATTTTTAATCTCCATAGGAGTTGCATTATCGAACATAATGACATCTACGTTTGACTCTACCGCTTCTCTTACCTCATCTTCATTTGTCGTTTCAACTTCAATTTTTACCATATGCCCAATATGGTTTCGGACCGTTTCCACAGCTTGCTTTATTCCACCACAAGCGAGTATATGGTTTTCCTTCAACATGACAGCATCACTTAAACCTCTACGATGGTTAAATCCCCCTCCACATCTTACTGCGTATTTTTCAAATACTCTAAGGCCCGGTGTTGTTTTTCTTGTATCACAAATTCGGATCCTTTCATCTTCAAGTATCTTAATAGCAGTATGAGTCATCGTCGCAATCCCTGACATACGTTGCAACAAATTTAATAACACCCTCTCCCCGGCTAATAAAGGAATCACCCTTCCCTCTAAAATAGCGATCGTATCCCCTCTTTGAAATTCTTCGCCGTCTGAAACCAACACTTGAACTGTGATCGTAGAATCTAACATGCCATATCCCCATGTCAGCAAATCGCAACCAGCCATTACCCCATTCGCCTTAGCTACAATTTTGGCTTTCCCAATTGCACTAGTTGAAATGGCTGATTCACTCGTAACATCACTTTCACCCAGGTCTTCTATAAAAAAATGCTCTAATTGTTTTTTTACTAATAACTTGTTCATTCTCTCTCCCCCTAGATATTTTCGAGTACAAGATGTCGTTTTTCTTTTTGTGTAATTTGTGCACCTTTTTCTTTCGATAATGCAACGTACGTACTTGACCAAAGGTGGTCATTCCTTTTCGGAAAGTCCAATCGATAATGCCCCCCTCTGCTTTCAGTCCGATGAATAGCAGCTTCTGTAATTAAAGCAGAAACGATAAGCATATTTTTGCATTCTATCGTGTCATGAGAATCCGTAGAGAGAATTTGATTAGCATAAGGTAGAAATTGTTCAAGCCAACTTTTCATTTCAAGAAGACCTGATAGGTCACGCTCAATCCCAACAAATTTAGTCATACGAATTTGAATATCAGATTTAGAGGGCAAATGATGCGGAACTGTGATGTCAGAGTCCTCCTCTGAATAAACTAACTGAAATTTCGACTGAACACTTTGAATATCACTCGCTACTTGCTCGGCAAATACCAAACCCTCTAATAACGAATTGCTTGCAAGACGGTTAGCTCCATGAACACCTGTACAAGCTACCTCTCCTACAGCATATAACCCCTTTAATGATGTTCGACCAGATGAATCGGTCTCAATTCCTCCACTCACAAAATGGGCCCCTGGTACAACCGCTAACGGAGTAACTGTTGGATCAATCAACGCTTTCTCGCAACGCTCCGATAACCCTGGAAAGCTATGTTTAAAACCCTTTATGCCTCGACAATCTAAATAAATTTCATTTCCATTTTGTAACGCTTTATGAATTTCTCTACTAACAACATCTCTAGATTCCAATTCTTTCAATGGAAAATCTTCCATTAATCTTTTTCCATTTTTATCAATAAGCTTAGCTCCTTCACCACGCACCGCTTCGCTTATTAATCCCATTGTTTCCCCACCAACTCTCAGCAGTGTAGGGTGAAATTGTATAAATTCCATATCAATTAACGTAGCACCAGCACGGTAAGCAAGTGCAAATCCATCAGCTGTTGCCTCTTCAACATTTGACGTATGCTCATAAAGCCCACCGAGCCCTCCAGTTGCTAACACTGTCGCTTTTGCATAAATACATTCCTTCTCTGTATGAACCCCGATGACTCTTCCATTTTTTGAAACTAGTTTTTTCACCATTGTATAATCGAGAATTTCTACTCTCTCTTTGACCGCATTTATTAATGCCTCAGTAAAAGCCTGACCAGTCTTGTCACCATTTACATGTACAATTCGGCGATTTTGATGAGCTCCTTCCATTCCTAAAACGAGTGCTCCATCTTCATCTTTATCAAATGGGACCCCAAGTTGGTCTAATAAGGAAACAATTGCAGGAGCTCGTTTTACCAACATCTCAACATGAGTTTCATTATGGTGATCCCCTCCAGCTTTTAATGTATCAGCAAGATGTTTTCTCCAATCATCGTCAGGTCCAAGCGCTGCAGCCATACCTCCCTGTGCACAGCTAGAGTTACTCGTATTAACGTTAGACTTTGTGATAATCATCACATTCATATGATCAGCTAGCAAATGAGCCGTCATAAGACCCGCAATACCACTTCCGATAATAATAGCATCGACCGTCTTATTAGCCATCCCCATCCCCCTAAATAATTTACAGTTGTCTTGTCACCTATCTTTACATAAAATAAGAGTTGTGACAAGCGCTTTTTTTTGATTAAATAGGGAATTATTGGCTAGTGAGGAGGTCTTTTTCATGATTTACTTTGATTATAGTGCAACCACCCCCATGTCCTCTTATGCTCTAGAAACGTATAACCGCGTTGCGACTGATTTTTTTGCTAATAGTCGTAGTCTGCATAATCACGGGTTAGAAAGTGACGATATTCTTTCTTTAAGCCGTAAGACGATTGCCGATGCTTTACATGTAAATAGCAATGAAATTTACTTTACTGGTTCTGGTTCAGAGGCGACATTCCTGTCTTTAACAGGATTAGCATTTTCCCATCAGCAGAAAGGAAAAACTATCATTACAACGGAAGGGGAACACCACTCGGTCCTGCAAGCAATGAACTATTTAAAGAATTTTGGATTTACTATTTTATTTGTCCCAGTTAATGAATTCGGACAAGTTACTAAAGAACAACTAGCCTCCACTATTACGCAAGACACCATTTTAGTATCGATTGCCCATGCCAACAGTGAAATTGGGACCGTTCAAGATTTGCAGGCTCTTGGTTCTTTTTTAGCTGATAATGATATACTTTTTCATAGTGATTGCGTCCAAACTTTTGGAAAACTCCCTATTCCTATTGACGTGTTGACAAGTATCAGCATTACCGCACATAAATGCTACGGACCAAAAGGAGTAGGTGCCGCTTATCTTAATAAAAAAGTTCCTTGGTCTTCTTTTTTGCACGGCACAACTCATGAAAGTGGGTTTAGGGCAGGGACAGTCAATGTTCCTGGTATAGCAGCATTTGCAGCGGCAGTGGAAGAGTATCTCCCCCTCGCACCATCAGATATGAAACGGTTACTAGCATTCAGAAATAAAGTTGTAGATGAATTTAAAGGCAATCGTCATATTTATTTTGAAGGACATCCAACCGAACGCCTTCCCTTTCACATAAGCTTGCGAATTAGTGGAATTGAAGGTCAGCTAGCGATGCTCGAGTTCAACCGAAAGGGTTTTGCTATTTCGACCGGTTCTGCGTGTAGAGTAGGAGAGAGCGCTCCACCTCGGACATTAATTAGTTTAGGTCGGAAACACCATGAAGCTCATGAACTAATTCGAATCACGTTTGGCCGCTATACGACTGAAGATGAAGTTATAAAATTTATTAAAGCACTTAAACAAATATTGTTAGAATTTAAGGGGTTTGATGGAAGTGAATGATGGAAAAAAAATATTAGGTGACAAAAGAAGAGAGTTAATTATTCAATGGTTGTCTAGCAGTGAGGAGCCACTCACGGGCGGAGAGCTTGCAAAGCGTTCAAATGTAAGTAGACAAGTTATCGTCCAAGACATTTCAATTCTAAAAGCGAAAAAGCACCCAATTATTGCAACCGCTCAAGGATATATTTACGTTCAGCAAACGCCTTCACCAAAAGTAAATCGAATTATCGCTTGCAAGCATTCTCCAGCTGAAACGAAAGAAGAATTATTTACTTTAGTTGACCATGGTGTAACAGTCCAACAAGTTATTGTCGAGCATGCTATTTACGGTGAAATTACCGCTTCACTCATGCTCTCCACTCGCTTAGATGTTGAAGCTTTTTGTAAAAAAATCGAGCAAACTCAATCCTCATTGTTATCTGAATTAACCGATGGGGTTCACCTTCATGTAATTGAAGGTGAGAACTCTAGTCAGCTTGAAGCAGCGATCCAAGCTCTTAATGAAAAAGGATTTATTTTAAATGATTGACTCTTTAAACCAGAAAAAGGAACCAGCTAAGAGCATGCTGGTTCCTTAATCAAACAACCCTGCCAAGTTCGGAAGCCACTAAAAAAGGTACGGTTTTCACCTTTTTTCAGTGGCTTTTAAATAATGAGCGGAACCGTTGCTTTGTCTTAAGCCTGTTATGAGTGGGGTTCTCATAACGGGCGCGCAACGTGTGGAGTCATTGCTGCTTCCTTGAACTTGCTAAAAAAGTCTTTAAAAAGATTTCGCTTTGTTTTTAGCCATTGTGTAACATGGATAACTTCCAAGAATTTCGACGCCACACCCAAGGGCTTCGACTTCTGACACAACTCCTGGTATTAAAACATCGTCCATTGCACCTTCAACATCAATAATAAAGAAATAATTCCCTAATCCTGTCTTCGTTGGTCTAGATTCAATTTTCTTTAGGTTTAATTTTCTCCAAGCAAAAGCTGACAGTACTTGGTGAAGTGCACCTGAATAATCTGAAGGCAACGTCACCATTAATGTCGTTTTGTCTTCCGTAAAATTCGCACCTTCATATGAAACATCAAGTGGCTCTTTACTTAAAACAACAAAGCTTGTTCCATTGTTCTCAAAATCATGTATATTTGTATGAGCCATCTTTAACCCATATTCTTGCGCAGCTCTCTCATTAGCTATTGCTGCAATTGCTAATTCAGGGTGGTTCTTTACATACTCAGCTGCCGCTCCTGTCGAATTCATATATTCCCATTCAGTATTCGGGTAATAGTTTTGTAAAAATTCATGACATTGAGCAATCGCATGTGGATGAGATACTATTTTTTCAATTTTACTACCTTGATAATCAGGGTTCATTAATAAATGTTGCTCGATTGGGACTGTAATTCCGCCTATGATTGGTAGCCTTTGTTTATGAATTAAATAATCTAATGTCATATTTACAGAGCCTTCAATTGCATTCTCAATAGGTACAACAGCAACCCGTACTTCTTCCGTAGCAACTGCATCCATACACGAAGGAATGGTTCGGAAAGGAAGGAAGTCCCCTTTTTCAAATAATCCTCTCGCTGCCATTTCTGTAAATGTCCCTTTTGGTCCTAAAAATCCGATCTTCATGTTGTTCAAACTCCTTCCTATGAACCAGTTCCTACCAGTTCCACCTTTTCTACTGCTTCTAATCCTACAAGCCACTCCATAAGTTCATCTAAATCTAGTTTCATTGGCTCCGTATCGATTGATAACGTCATATGAGCCCTCCCTTGTAAGGGAATTGTCTGGTTTATTGTTAAGACGTTTGCACCTGTCTCGGCGACTTTCCCTAGTAACTGCGAAAGCGAACCAGAGCGATCGACTAATATAATCGAAAGGGTAATAATTTTTTCCTTCACTACTTTATTAAAAGGAAAGATTCCATCCTTATATTTATAAAAAGCACTTCGGCTAAGCCCAACCTTATTAACAGCTTCATTAATCTTCTTCACTTTACCTAATTCCAGTAGCTCTTTAGCAGCTAACGTTTTTTCCATTGCTTCTGTTAGCATATCCTCACGTACAAGATAAAATGATTTTCTTGCTGTCATATATCGTATTCACCTTCTTTCAACGAAGAGCTATGTATCATTATAGAATTGACGAAACTTTTTGACAACACAAATATGTCTTTTTACAGTAAAAAACTGTCTCCATAGAAGAGACAGTTTTTCTATATAGTCTTGTATTAATCGATAAACTCAAACTCAAATTTCATGATCCTAACAAGATCTCCATCCTTAGCTCCTCTTGCACGAAGAGCATCATCAACGCCCATTCCTCTCATTTGTCTTGCAAAGCGCCTTACTGACTCATCACGAGAAAAATCAGTCATTTTAAACAATCGTTCAAGCTCTGCTCCAGATAATACAAATGTACCATCGTCATCTCTTGTGATTACAAAAGGAATTTCTTTTTTCTCATGACGATAGATAACGCGAGTAGACTCCTCAGTTTCTTCATAGAGAGGAAACTCTGGGGTTTCTTCAATCTTATCAGCTACTGTTATTAAGAGATCACGTAACCCCTTTTTTGTCACTGCAGATATTGGAAAGACAGGATATTGGCCGTTAAGCTTTTCTTTAAAGATCTTTAAATTTTCTTCAGACTCGGGCATGTCCATTTTATTCGCTACAACTATTTGCGGTCGTTCAAGTAATCGCATGTTATATTGCTTCAGCTCATCATTAATCATCAAAAAGTCTTCATATGGATCGCGACCTTCAAGTGCTGACATATCAATGACATGAACAATCACTCTCGTTCGTTCTATATGTCGCAAAAATTGATGGCCTAACCCGACCCCTTCATGTGCACCTTCAATCAACCCTGGTAAATCAGCCATAACGAAACTACGATTGTCTTCTGTCTCCACTACCCCTAAATTCGGTGTAATCGTTGTAAAATGATAATCAGCTATTTTAGGCTTAGCTGCAGAGACTACTGAAAGCAATGTCGACTTACCAACACTAGGAAAGCCAACTAACCCGACATCTGCAAGAACCTTTAATTCAAGCACAACATCTCGTTCCTGACCCGGCTCTCCATTTTCAGCAATATCCGGTGCAGGATTTACCGGTGTAGCAAAACGAGTATTGCCCCGTCCACCTCTACCACCTTTAGCGATGACAGCTTTTTGCCCATGCTCGGTTAAATCTGCAATAATTTGACCAGTCGCATCATCAATAACGGTTGTTCCCGGTGGTACTTTGACAATCATATCGTCTGCGTTTTTTCCGTGCTGATTTTTTGGTCTTCCGTGCTCACCTCTTTGGGCTTTAAAATGACGCTTATAACGGAAATCCATTAACGTTCGTAATCCTTCTTCTACTTCAAAAACGACACTTGCACCTCGTCCGCCATCTCCACCTGCTGGTCCGCCGTCAGGTACATACTTCTCTCTACGGTAAGAGACTTGTCCATTTCCACCGTCTCCACCTTTTACGTATACTTTTACCTTATCTACAAACATACCTTTCACCTCAACTTCTCATAAACCTAGCGACTAATACACATTCAGACTCGTCCATCTCCACTAGCTTTACGTTTGGCTCCCATTCATTTAAAAATTCAAGCCAATCTTCCTTTTTCATTTGTAATGACCCTTGAAAATCAAATGTTATTTTACATTCAATATCCGTGAAAAGAAATGTAAGTAACAAATTATTTTCTGATTCTATTGAACATCCTTCTGTTAGCTTCTCCGTAATTTGCTCACATAATCGCAGCATACGAACTTCATCTTTTTCAAGTGAAAAGACGTCACCTGCAACATCTATTTCTAATTTCAGTTTACTGCTGAACCAATTATACGTTAAAAGAAAATACACAACACTAACTGCCTGTATTTCTGAAATTTTGCTCTCGCAAATCGATTGTTGTGTCACTTGATCAATAATTTCTTCAATGCGATCGTATCGTTTAAGTGCTAAATTCCCTTTTATTAACTGCATAACGTTCAACCAATCATGACGTGTTTGCCTAAGCGCCTTTAAGACATCTAATTGGTTATCCATTTCAGTCTCTCCCTTGTCCTCCATTAAAATAAGAATCGCTCTTTTCATTACATGGATTATCTTACCACAAAGTAAGGAATAGAAACCACGTTCTCTTTATTCGTTATATTATTAAATATTGTACAATACTAATCCTCACTATCCAACTCGGAAATCTAAGAAAACAATTGACAGATGACAAACTTCTACATATACTTAATAAAAGCTAAAACCCACTAAATCACTATGAATTGTAAAGAAATTCCTTGAATGAGGAGGGATACCATGTCTGACGTTAAAATTGCTAGTGTAGGAAAGACATTTGAGAATAAAGAAGAACAAACTTCCTATACTGTTTTCGATAACATTGATCTACATGTAAAATCAGGTGAATTTGTATCACTACTTGGTCCATCTGGGTGCGGAAAATCAACATTATTAAATATCATTGCCGGACTAGATCAAGCAAGCACTGGTTCTGTATTGGTCGGTGAACGTAAAGTTACAGGGCCTGGGGTGGACCGAGGGGTAGTCTTCCAAGAAGCGGCACTCATGCCTTGGATGACCGTGCTAGATAATGTTATGTTTGGAATTAAAAAGCGTTACAGCAAAAAAGAAGCAAAAGAACGGGCCATTGAATACCTCAAACTTGTACATCTTAGTAAATTTGTTGACTCATATCCACACGAGTTATCTGGTGGAATGAAACAGCGGGTCTCGATTGCACGTGCTTTAGCAATGGATCCAGAAGTTCTATTAATGGATGAACCGTTCGGAGCATTAGATGAGCAAACAAGATCAATGCTTCATAAAGAAGTACAATATATTTGGGAACAAACTGGAAAAACGATTATCTTCGTTACCCATAACATTCGCGAATCTATTTTACTATCAGATCGAATTGTTTTGATGGGTGTAAGACCTGGTGGAATTATTAATGTTTTTGACGTTCCTCTTGCCCGTCCTAGAAAACCATCTAATGAAGCTTTTGCTTCATTAGAAGATAAAATTAGTAAACAACTAGCAGGGGAAATCGAGAAAGTGATGAAGGAGGAAATGGGTGATGATTACCATAGTCAGAAGGCTACTCTTCTTTACAGCTCTCATCGCGATATGGGAGATAATATATAAACTTGATGTCTTTGGTACAAGAATGTTCCCTTCCCCCCTTCTCTCATTTGTAGAGCTTTATAAAGGCTTTTTCGAGACTGGGATCTTAACAGTTGCCTTAACAACAAGTTTAGGACGTATCGGCTTAGGTTTTGCCCTAGCTGTTATCATCGGCTCCATTCTTGGTATTATTTTAGCTACTTCTAAAATTGCTGATGAAACACTTGGTTCACTTGTTGTTGCTTTGCAATCTGTACCAAGTATCGTTTGGTTGCCGTTAGCCTTAGTTATGTTTCAAGGCGGAACAACAGCCATTCTATTTGTTATTGTACTTGGGGGAACGTGGCCAATGACGATGAATGTTAGAATGGGAATTAAAAATGTTCAGCCACTATTAATTCGAGCCGCACGTACAATGGGCTACAAAGGCTATGAATTAATATGGAAAGTAATGATACCAGCTTCCATTCCATCCGCTCTAACAGGGGTTCGATTATCTTGGGCATTTGGATGGCGTGCATTGATGGCAGCAGAACTTCTAGGTAGAGGTGGCCTCGGCCGTACTCTTCTAGATGCTCGTGACTTCTTTAATATGGAATTAGTCATTGCCATTATGATTATTATTGCTGTTATTGGTCTTATTGTAGAGTATTGTATTTTTAATCCGATTGAACGGAAAGTACTTAGTCGTTGGGGATATGCGAAATAGATAAATATTTTATTTTTAAAAAGGGAGAGACTACGATGAAAAAATGGCTTAAAGCAACTGGGATCGCGTTAGTGCTTGGGGCATTAACCGCATGTGGAGCAGGTAGTACGAGTGGTTCAGATTCAGAAAGTGACGTCCGCATTGGTTATTTTCCAAACCTTGACCATGCAGCTGCTATTATTGGAAAAGAAAAAGGATTCTTTGATGATGAATTAGGCGAAAGAGGTGCTGAGTACACCCACTTCCCAAATGGAAATGACTTCATCGAAGCGCTTGAAACAGGGAATCTAGATGTTGGATATGTTGGACCAGGTCCGGCTATTAACTACTTCCTTACTGGTGGAGATATCGTTGTTCTTGGAGCTGCTGCTAACGGAGCTACACTAATTGTTTCTCGTGAGGACTCTGGTATTGAAACACTTGAAGATTTTGGTGGTAAATCGTTCTGTACTCCAGGAAATGGATGCACACACAATGTTCAACTTGAAATGATGTTAAAAGACATTGGTCTAGAATCAAACCGTGTTGGTGGAACTGTTGAACATCAATCCCGTATTGCTCCAGCAAATATGGTTGCTATGTTTGAGCAAGGACAAATTGATGCTGCAGCTGCACCAGAGCCTTGGGGCACTTACCTTGTAGAAGAGCTAAATGCCAATGTCGTTACAGAATGGAATAATGTTTTCTTAGGTGAAGAACTAGCAAGTGTTGTTGTTGTTACATCTAAAAAATTCTTAGAAGAAAATCCTGAAGCTGTTGATGCTGTATTACGTGGTCATAAGCAAGCCGTTGATTACACACAAGAGAATACAAAGGATACACTAACAACAATTAACGATCACCTTTTTGATTTAACACAAAACCGTCTACCTGAAACCGTTCTTGAAAAAGCTTGGACTCGCATGGCTGTTACAACAGAAACACACGCAGACGCTTTACAAGCTTGGGCAGATGCTTCTTATGAATTAAAATTTATGGATAAAGAGCCAGATCTTACTGGATTTGTTGATACATCTCGTCTAGATGCGATTTTAAATCAATAAATAGGAAACCGCTCAAAACCTGTTGGTTTTGAGCGGTTTTTGTCTCTTGTCAATCTTTTTATAAAATAGGCAAAAAAAATTCACATTTTATGTTTACAACTTACCAAACATTGGATATAATTCCTTATGAAAGCAAATTTGAGAGCAAAGGAGGTTGAACACAATGATTAAAGGATTACTTACACCTACATTATTTTCATATATCATGCGTTCAAAACCTGCTAGCCTCAAACTAGAAGTTTGTTAAAATTTCTATTAGGAAGCTAATTTTTCAAGCCGCAGGTAGAGCGTATACCTGTGGCTTTTTTAGATATCTACCTAGCCACAGGAGCGTATACCTGTGGCTTTTTGTGTCTAATTTAACTTCCAATAATAGGAATCATTTTTGCTTATCCTTGAAATAGAAAGGCGGTGATCAAATGACTTTTACATTTTTACTTTTTACAATTTCTATAAAAAGACGACAATATACTGGAGAAGAACTTGAACGTTTAGTTAGACAACAGAAATTAGAAGAGTACCATAATCAACAGATTCACAAATTTATGCAATAAATTAAATAAAATATAAATAGGAGGTAATGACGATGATTTTTCTTAAAGGGATTGTTTTACAAGGCTGGTATGAGCAGGTGAAAGGCCTTACCTGAATGACTAAAATTTCTATTTAGGAGGCATCTATGACATTTCATTTTATTTTATTTACGATTACAATTAAGAAAAGACAATATACCGGGAAAGAATTAGAACAAATTGTTAGACAACAAGATTACGAGCAAGAACACCAAGAGCGAATCTCTCGCATTGAAAAATGGAACTAAAAAAGGGCGACTAGCTTTTTATCAAGCTAGTTGCCTTTTTTAGTAGTATCTTACCAACGTGCCGTTAACATTTTCTTTCTTGTATAAAAGTTTACCCCATCTTTTCCGTTAGCATGAAGGTCCCCATAAAATGAATTCTTCCATCCAGAGAATGGGAAAAACGCCATTGGAGCTGGTACATTGACATTTACACCAAGCATCCCTACTTCAATATCTTCACGATACTGACGAACCGCTGCTCCACTATCTGTATACAACACAGAGCCATTCCCGAAGTCAGATTCATTTGTCACCTCAATTGCTTCAGTTAAGTCTTTCACGCGTACAATTGATAGAACTGGTGCAAAAATTTCCTTTTTCCAAATATTCATATCTGTCGTCACGTTGTCAAAAATGGTTGCTCCTAAGAAGTAACCGTCAAGATCCTGACCATCTGGACGACCATCACGCACAAGCGTTGCCCCTTCTTGAATGCCTTCTTCAATCGCCTCATTTACCTTATCTAAATGAGACTGGCGAATAACCGGCCCTAGATTAACAGATTTATCACATCCGTCACCTAAAACTAACTGATCTGCCGCTTCCTTTAATTTAGAAATAAGTTCATCCGCAATATCTTCGGTTACAACAACGACAGACGTAGCCATGCAACGTTGACCTGCACTTCCAAATGCCCCTCCAACAATTCCTTGGACTGTCTTTTCCATATTACAATCAGCAAGAACGATCGAGTGGTTTTTCGCCCCAGCTAAAGCTTGAACTCGCTTCCCATAACTAGCACCTGTTTTATAAACATACTCAGCTACTGGTTGAGAGCCTACAAATGAAATGGCTTTGACATCTTTATGCTCAAGTAATCCGTTTACAACATCATGTGCTCCTTGAACTAAGTTCAGCACACCTTTAGGTAAGCCAGCTTCTGTAAATAATTCAACTAAACGCTCAGCAAGTAACGGCGTGCGCTCAGACGGCTTTAACACGAACGTATTTCCACAAGCAATCGCTAATGGGAACATCCAACAAGGAACCATCATTGGAAAGTTAAATGGAGAAATTCCACCAATTACTCCGACAGGATAACGATACATACCAGATTCAATTCCAGTTGCAATATCAGGTAACATCTCCCCCATCATTAAACTAGGTACACCAGCTGCAAACTCTACACATTCAATTCCTCTTTGCACTTCCCCATACGCATCATCGTAACACTTGCCATTTTCCTTCGTTATTAAACTTGCAAGCTCTTCGTAATTCTCCATGAGAAGTTGTTGATATTTAAATAGAATACGAGCTCTCTTTGGAACAGGAGTCTTCTTCCATGTTTTAAAAGCTTCTTTCGCTGTTAATACAGCACGATCTACATCTTCCTTTGTAGAGAGCGGAACACGAGCAATCTCTTCACCCGTTGCAGGATTTGGAACAATTTCAAATTCAGATGATTTAGAATCAACCCATTCACCATTGATATAATTTTTTAATACAGCTGTTGTTGTTATTGTCATTTTTAAAAACTCCTTTTTCTCATTTATTTAAATATAAAATAAAGAATATAATACAATCGCTAAAATTAGCGCAATTGTCGGAAGAATAACACTTACACAGAATATCGGTAAATAAGCTCTCTTATGTGTTTCACCACAGATTGCCCTAACCGTTGTTACCACATATCCGTTATGCGGCAAGGAATCTAATCCACCAGATGCTAAGGCTGAAACCCGGTGCATAGAACCAGGATCTATCCCTTTTGCTAAATAAATCGGTGCCAATAAAGGAAGAGCAATCCCGAGACCCCCTGAGGCTGAGCCTGTAAGTCCACATATAATCGTAACTCCAATAGCTAAGCCAAGCAGCGGAGGTCCTGAAATATTTACAAGAGCATTAATAAATGTATCAAAAGCAGATACTTGGGCTGCCACACTTCCAAAACCTACAACAGCACACGTATTAGCAATGGCTACAAGTGAGTTTTGTGTACCTACAGCTAATGACTGCCAATACTCTTGAACAAATTTATAGTTAAATCCCCAAACTGCTAAAATACCAAGTATTAACGCAACAAGAGCAGCCGTCTTTGGTGGCATGTAGAAAGAATATTCAGTACTGCAATTACAATAATAAGTGGTAAAATTGCAAAAAATGCATTTGGTAAGTTTTTCTTCTCCGTCGTAGCAGCTATCTCATCTTCAGCTTTGTCTGCAGAGTAGAACGGGCTTGATTTTGGTAATTCAAACACCTCACCATTTGCTATTGCTTTTCTAACTAATAATCGTAACCACAATCCACCAACTGCCGCAATGAAAACCCCTGTAAAAACTCCGACCCAGCCACCAGCAGTAGGTTTCGTACCAAAGAACTCGGTCGGAATTAAATTTTGAATTTCAGGTGACCCAGGTGATGTCATTGTAAAAGAAATTGATCCAAAAACTAATGCTGCAGGAATAAACCTATGTGGATAATTAGCTAGTCTAAATAATGATACAGCAATTGGATAAACGGTAAATCCAACTACAAATAAACTCACACCACCATACGTCATAATGGCACAGGCACCTACAACTGCAAAAACCGCCCATTGAGGTCCCATTGTCCGACTTACCCAATCGGCAATGGCTTCTGCTGATTTAGTATCTTGCATGACCTTTCCAAAAATGGCCCCTAGTAGAAAAATCAAAAACCAATTAGCAAAATAACCTGTAAACCCATCCATATAGTAGCCAGCCATTGCTGTATTTAGGTTTAACCCTCCTGTTACAGCAAGTACAATCGAGCAAAGCAATGCTGCAACAATGATGTTAATCCCTCTCATAGTTAAATAGATTAGAAGACCTAGTGCGACAAATAACCCAATCATGCTCAACATCTTTTTCTCCCCCTAAAAAGTGTCCATTATAACTTCTTCAATGAATGTTCATACACATAAGCTTGACGATATAAAGAAATAATCTCTGCTTCTGTAGGAACTTTAGGGTTATTAGCTGGACTTCCACTATCTAAAGCATCCTTTGCCATTTTTCCAAGAACACTTTCAAACTCCGCCTCATCTACACCCCACGTTTTTAAATTAGGAATATGTAAGCTTTGACACAACTCTAGAATATTTGTTACTACACGGTTAGCCATCGCTTCATCTGTAAGCCCTTTCACTTCTGGGTATAAAAAACGTCCTATTTCCGCTAAACGTGTCACGCATGAATCTTTTGTATACTCTAAGACAGCAGGCAATAACATTGCATTTGATATACCATGAGGAACATGGAATAATGCACCAATTGGTCTTGACATCCCGTGCACAAGGCAAACCGAAGCATTTGAGAATGCAATTCCAGCCTGCATTGAACCGTATATCATCTTATCTCTTGCTTCTAGATCAGACCCATTATGATAAGCTGATAATAAATTTTCTGTAATTAACTTAATTGCCGAAAGAGCCATGTGATCTGTAAATGGATGTGCCTTTCTTGAGATATATGCTTCCAACGCATGAGTTAGCGCATCAACTCCAGTTGCAGATGTTGTATTTTTCGGCGACGATATCGTTAAGACAGGGTCAACTATGGCAATTTCAGGCATAAATGCCGGTTGTTTAATCATCATTTTTACATCATTACTCGTATTGGTAATAACCGTTACATCAGTTGCCTCTGATCCGGTACCAGCCGTAGTAGGAATTGCTATTAGCGGCAGAGGCTTGACATTTAAAAACGTTTTCAAATTCATGTAATCACTAATTTCTCCACCGTTTGTTGCTAGCACTGCCACAGCTTTAGCCGTATCAATACAACTTCCTCCACCTAACGCTATAATAACGTCACATTGTTCTGTCTTTGTTAAAGTAAGTGCATCGTAAACGTATTGATCCGTTGGTTCACTCGCAACTTCTAAAAAATCAACAGAATCAACACCTGATTCGCTTAAATATGTATGACAAGTCTCTAAATTCCCTAAGTCTCTCATCACATAATCACTAATAATCAGTGCCTTTTTCCCTAGTTTCGCCGCCTCTTCTCCGATTTTTTCAAAGCTTCCTTGACCGTAGAAAATACTTTTTGGCAAGTGGACTGCTGCTACATTCATATTTGATTCCTCCTTTTTGCTTTTCGATTTCAGTAATGCAAAATTCGTGCCAACTTTTTAATTGTTGAAAATATGCCATATTCAAAGAAATAGAAAAGAAAATAGTGTAGCAAAAAAGATACACTATATATAGACGTGTATCTTTTTTGCTACACTATTTTAAATTATATTGCTTCATTTTCTTGTAAAGCGTTGTTCTATGAATCCCTAATCGCTTAGCCGCCTCGGACTTATTCCCACCTACTACTTCTAACATCTGTTCAATCGTTAGTTTTTCATTTTCAATTCTCCCTAGTTTAAGCGGCTGACCTACCATTACTTTTTGCTGATCTCTAATAGCAGCAGGTAAATGTATCGTTTTAATTATCTTTCCATCGACTAATACACTAAGTTGTTCAACTGTATTGATGAGTTGACGGATATTACCTGGCCAATCATATGACATTACTTTTTCCATAGCAGTTGGATCGACCTTTTTCACTTCTACTTTATTTTCACGAGAAAATTGTTTTAAATAATAAGCAAACAATATTGGAATATCCGAACGACGTCTTCTTAATGGAGGAATTTCTAATTCAATCACGTTAAGCCGATAATATAAATCTTCTCTAAATGAACCTACCTTTACTTTCTCGAGCAAAGCTTGATGCGTTGCTGCAATGACTCTAACATTGACAGGAACTTCCTGATTCCCTCCGACTTTCATTACCTTTCTCTCTTCTAAAACACGGAGAATTTTGGTTTGCATATGCTTTGGCATATCACCGATCTCATCTAAAAAAATCGTACCTCCATTAGCCAATTCGAACTTCCCTTGGTTTCCTCCCTTTTTGGCACCTGTAAATGCACCCTCTACATACCCAAATAATTCTGATTCAAGAAGGTTTTCTGGGATAGCTGCACAATTAATAGCAACAAAGGGGCCTTGCGACCTTCTGCTAGATTGATGAATAGCTTGGGCAAACACTTCTTTTCCTGTACCGGTTTCTCCAGTAATCAGTACCGTTGCGTTCGTCTTGGCTGCTTTTTTTGAAAGTCTTTTGCATGCATTGATTTCATCACTAACTCCTAGAATTCCATCAAAAGTGTTCAAAGGAGTTACTTCAGTTTTTTTCTTCTCTTCACTTATTAAAGGAAAAGGAGAGCCTTCTTTTGAAGTTTGAGTTGCATTTTCTAATATTCGGTACAACTCTGAAACTCCTTCAAAAATTAACATCCCAATAGCGCCAATCAGCTCATTATTCTGCCAAATCGGTATACGGTGGACGATCATTTTTTGACCTTGAATTACTTGAACTTCCCCTCTTTGAGGTATGCCTGTCTTGGCCGTTAGATGGAGCTCTGTATTATCAATAACTTCTGTTACATGTTTTCCTATAACATCTTCTGAAATAATTCCTAAGAAATTTCGATACGCTTGATTCATCTTTACGATAAATCCATTTCGATCGACGAGAGCAACCCCTTCATAAGCAATATCAAGAATGATATCAATGACATTCACATTATGCTGAATCGAACTTATTAAAAATTCCTGTGCAACGAACATCTCTCTCGCACTAATAGAGCCAACTAATTTATCGTCTTGATTCACGACTGGAATCACTTGTTCATTAAAAGGTATATGTAAAATCGATGTATCAGGAAAAATGGTAGGTGATGTTTCGAGCCACGCTACCTCCATTTTTTCATTAGGAGATATTCCTTCTAAATAAAGACGATTCACCATTTGTTGAGTAATGATCCCTAATACAATATGATCCTGGTCAATAACAATTAGATCATTGTTTTTATATTGCATTATTTCAAGTATGTCATGTATGGAGTGGTTGTCATATACAACAAAATGAGGAGGAACCATCCAATGTATCACTTGAAGCTCAGACTGAAGATCAGATTCATCGATTACACTTAATTGGTCAGTAGAGTTCTCCATCCTTTCGCCTCCTACTCTTACATATTCAAATATTAAATAGAAAAAAGAGGGCTCCTGATTCTCCATTCTCTAAAAAGTCATATAACAACATACGGACTTAAATAGAAGGCACTGAAAAAGGGAAAACCGCCCTTTTTCAGTGCCCACTTTTTCTCTACCACCTATTTAAAATTTGTTCTACAGCTGCCTCTCCTTGATTAATACAATCAGGCAACCCAATTCCATCATATCCTCCACCGGCAAGATGAAGGCCAGGAAGATTCCGTACAATGTCTTCTTTCACTTTTGCTAATTTATATGTATGACCCACATTGTATTGTGGCATAGCCTCCTGCCAACGTTTAATGAAGTAAAATTCCGGCTTTCCTTCAATTGTCATGATTTGCTTCAGGTCATAAAGAACAGCACTTACTATTTCCTCATCTGATCTCGAGACAATGGCCGAATCACCGGCGCGTCCAACATAAGCGCGGAGTAGCGCGTACCCTTCTGGAGTGGAATGCTGCCATTTATTATGCGTCCATGTACATGCGGTAATGGTATGGTTGCTTTTCTTCGAGACAACAAAGCCTGTCCCTTCATGTCGATTTATAACTTTTTCTTTCTTATAAGCAAGCGCTACTGTCGCAACCGTTGTTGATTCCATCTCACTTAAATAACTGAAATATGGATAATCAGCTAGTAAGTTCGCTGTTACCTTAGGTGGGGTAGTAATGATCACTTCATCATAGATAGCTTCCTCGCCATTTTTAAAATACAAATGGAAATGCTTATCTTGCTTTACGATCTTTATGAGATCACTACCTTTATGGACTGAATCTGAGTCAAGTTGCATTTCAATAGCTTCAACGAAAGACTGTAACCCCCTTCGAAACGTTAAAAACATGCCTGTTGATTTAACAGCCTCCGTTTGCGGCTTTGCTTTTTTATCCTTTGCCCCTTTCATCCCACGAATGAGACTTCCATACTTTTGCTCAACTTGCAAAAACTGAGGAAAGGTAGCTTTTAGACTTAACTTATCTAGGTCGCCTGCGTAAATCCCAGATAAAAGTGGCTCGATGAGACTATCGACCACTTCATTGCCTAATCTCCGCCGAAAGAAGTGGCCAAGAGAGATATCCTCATCTTTACCTGTAATACGTGGGGAAAAGAAGTCGCCTGCTGCTCTTAGTTTCCCGATTGGAGATAATAGACTTGTATGCAAAAACGGCTTGATCTCTGTAGGAATGCCCATGATGGCTCCACCAGGAATCGGGTGAAGGGTTTCACCTTTTAAGACATATGCTTGACCTGAATCATTAAACAGAAGTTCCTCTTCTAGCCCAACTTCTTTCGCTAACCTTGTCATGCTGTCCTTTCTAGCTAAGTAAGAATCTGGCCCAAGTTCAATAACAAAGCCATTGACGCGCTCGGTCCGTATCTTCCCGCCAAGTCGCTCACTTTTTTCAAACAAGTCATAGGAAATAGATGCACCGTTTGCCTTTGCCTTTTTCAGTTTATGCGCAGCTGCTAACCCAGTAATTCCACCGCCAATAATCGCTATCCTTCTATCCTTTTGCACCACAAATTTTCACTACTCTCTCTCTGCAAGCTTTTTTTTGACAACTGTTGCTAAACATTGAAGAAATTCTGGTTTGGCATTGGGCATCTCAGGACGATAATAATCAATCCCAAGCTCATCTGTTACAATCTTACATTCAATATCATTATCATAAAGTACTTCTAAATGGTCAGCGACAAACCCAACCGGACAATAGACAATAGCAGTATAACCATGCTGTTCGTAGAGACCTCTCGTTAAATCTTGAACATCTGGACCTAGCCAAGGGTCAGGTGTGTTGCCTTCACTTTGCCAGCCAATTGTATAATTCTTAATTCCTGCTTTTTCTGCAATCAAGTCAGCTGTTTCTTGCAGTTGATCTGGGTACGGATCTCCCATTTTTGTAATTTTTTCTGGCAGGCTATGGGCTGAAAAGATAACACAGGATTTGTCCTTATCCTTAATTTTACCTAATGTTTCTTTTACCTGATTTACCCAATAATCGATAAACAATGGCTCATCATACCAGCTATCAACACTGTAAATCGTTGGTCCATCAACATTTTCTGACTCATCTATAGCTCTGCCATTGTAAGATTTAACGCTGTATGTAGAGAAATGGGGTGCAAGGACTAAGCTTACCGCTTCTTCAATTCCGTCTTCTTTCATTTGCTTAACAGCATCCTCAATAAAAGGATCAATATGCTTTAAACCAAGGTACGCTTTAAATTCAATATCCTCAAATTCGCTATTTAATTGTGCCTCTAAGCCAAATGCTTGATCTTCTGTAATTTTAGCTAGGGGGCTAATACCTCCAATAGCTTCATAGCGCTCCGTCAACTCTTCTAACGCTTCATCAGAAGGTTTCCTCCCCCTGCGAATATGGGTATAATACGGCTCAATTTCTTCTTTCTTTCTTGGTGTTCCATATGCCATTACTAATAAGCCAATTCTTCTCTTAGTCATTTCCTCACCTCAAATTACTTGTTGTTCATTGAATAGTCATGCACAAACGCCGTTAATCTCTTTAACGTATCAGGACTAACCTCCGGGAAGACTCCATGTCCTAGATTGAAGATAAAGTTTGGATTTTTCATTCCTTGATCTAGAATTGCTTTCGCGCGTTCTTCAATTACATTCCATGGCGCTAATAAAATGGCAGGATCTAAATTCCCTTGAACCGTTTTCTTAATACCTAACTCTCTTGCTTCTTGTACAGACAAACGCCAGTCAAGCCCAACTACATCTAGAGGTAAGTCATTCCACTCGTTTGCTAAATGACTAGCTCCTACACCGAACATAATAAGTGGGACATTTTCTTGTTTAAGTTCTGCAAAGATACGGTTCATGACCGGCTTCACAAATGTACGATAATCAGCTACATTTAACGCCCCTACCCAAGAATCAAAAATTTGAATCGCTTGCGCCCCCGCCGCAATCTGCGATTTAACATATGTAATGGTCATTTCACCTAGCTTATCCATCAACAGGTGCCAAGCTTCAGGCTCTGCATACATAAACGCTTTTGTATTGTTGTAGTTTTTAGATGGGCCACCCTCAATCATATAGCTAGCAAGCGTAAAAGGAGCTCCTCCAAAACTAATTAATGGAACCGTTAACTGTTCACGTAGCAGTTTAATTGTATCTAGAACATATGGCACATCTTCTTCAGGGTTAATCGTTCCTAATTTTTCTACGTCACCTTTCGTACGTATTGGATTTTCGATAACTGGACCAATTCCTGACTTAATCTCTACATCTACTCCAATGGCTGGTAGCGGTGTCATGATGTCTTTATACAAAATAGCTGCATCGTTATTATATTGATCAACAGGTAACTTAGTCACATAGGCACATAGTTCCGGTTGATGTGTAATTTCAAAAAGAGAATATTTTTCTTTAATTTTTCTATATTCAGGCTGAGACCGCCCAGCTTGCCTCATATACCAAACAGGTACATGATCATGAGCCTCTCCTCTACAGGCTTTTAAAAACGTATCGTTAAAAATCTTCTGATCCATTGTGCCACTCCTTTATATATCTTTCCTACCTATTTTACTTGATTACATTCGAAAAAGCATATTATACAACTTTTACTATAATGACCGAACCTTAACGTGTATAGACAATCCGAACAACTGTCATAAAATAGATGAATGTTTCCCGTTTGTTTCAATAACTTAGCTTCTAGGCCCAAAGAAAGCGTTAAGGGGCTGTCCCAAAAGTCCGGAACAGAGGTGGCAATGGCTCCGTTCGCTACGCGCCTTGAGAGGAGAAACCCACTCCTCTCAAGGCTTTTATAAGATGTAGCGACTTCGCTCATTGCTTCGGGGGTGTCTCAAAAGGTCAAAAACAGACCTTTTGGGACACCCCCCGTAGTTAATGAAATCCTAGCCTAAATTCCACCTCAGCTAAATTTGAAGATACCCCTTCTTGATCTGTTATTGAGTTATAAGGAACAACCTCATATTTTTTAGATGTAAATGGATTTCGGCTATTAATGTAATATTCTGTCTGTCCAACAACTGTTGCAAGAAGGTGGCTTCCATCTTCAGTATTCTCATAAATATGATAGTAAATTCTCTCATCAGCTTTGCCGCTCCAGTTTAGGTGAATACTAGAAAATCCTCTTCCACCCATTGAAAAAGTCGCTGATAAATCAGTAATCACTGGAAGTTCAACAGGTGGCAGCAGTTCTTCTACTTCATCAGGTTTCTCAAAAGCCGCTACACGCATCCAACTTGGCAGTTCATTGATCATATCCTTATATAACACAGTAGGATACGCACTTCCTCCTCTAAGATACTGTTCACTTGTTGTAACATCATAACCCATCCATACTGCCCCCACAACCGTAGGCGTATAGCCGACAAACCAGGCATCCATTATTCCCCCCGCTACTTCAGGATAGGACGTCGTACCTGTTTTTCCAGCTAATGGGCTAATAGCCTCTCCACTCTTTCCTGTACCATTATTTACAACAGATTCAAGCATTCTAGTCATGTACCATGATGTCTGAGTCGATACGGGTGATTCACTTTTCCTTTCTTCACCGAGTAACTCTTCCCCATTTTGGCTATAAATAGCTTCAATAAAGTAAGGTGCTACTTGGTTTCCGTTATTGGCAAAGACACTGTAAGCAGAAGCGAGTTCAAGAGGAGTTACACCTTCTGATAATCCTCCTAATGCGATTGCTAATCCTCGATCATTTGTATGAATACCAAAACGTTCTAGAGCTTCGACAGACGTTGCAATTCCCATTTCATTCATCAGCCAAACAGCTGGTGCATTGGCTGAATAAGTGATTGCATCATACATCGTCATTTTCCCTGAATACTCTTGATTAAAATTCCTAGGAGTATATCCATCATAATCAATTAATTCATCAACAATCATTGAGTACGGATGAAATGTCCCCATCTCCATTGCCGGAGCATAAACAGCAAGTGGCTTAATTGTAGAACCAGGTTGTCGTTTCACATTCAAACGATTTAAACCCTTTCGTACATACTCCCTTCCACCTTGTACTGCAAGAACACCTCCCGTTTTTGAGTCAAAGAGAACAATGGCTGCCTCTGCATCCTCATTGCCACTTGGAAAATAACGATCATCTCGTATCTTTTCATAAGAATCTTTTTGAATCTCTTTGTTCATCGGAACGACAATTTGATAGCCTCCCGTTAGAACCTCTTCATTCGTTAAATGATAACGATCACGTGCTTCATCTAACACCATATCAATATATGTTAAATAAGCTTCATTTTCCGTTATACGATTTTGATTTATAACAACGGTTCGTCCACGTAAATGCCTAGCCTCTTCAGAATTTAACTTCCCATGCCTTTCCATTAACGTTAAGACAAGATCTCGTCTTTGTTTGCTTTGTTCTGGGTTTGTTATAGGAGAATAAGAGTTAGGGGCTTTTGGCAACCCGGCAAGGAGAGCTCCTTCCTCAATCGATAAATCATTCACAACTTTATTAAAGTACAATTTAGACGCGGCTTGTATTCCATAAGCTCCGTGACCAAAATAGATTCGATTCAAATACATTTCCAAAAGTTTACTTTTGCTGTATTTTCGCTCTAAATTCATAGCAATTAGAACTTCATTCGTTTTTCGTAGTAATGTCTTCTCACTTGTAAGAAAGACATTTTTGGCAAGCTGCTGAGTAATTGTGCTTCCCCCTTCTACTTTTGCACCTGCAAGCAAATCACGATATAACGCTCTCCCTATAGCACGAATGTCTATCCCTTGATGATCATAAAAACGTATATCCTCCACCGAAATAAAGGCTTGTTGTACATGTTCAGGTATCTCACCAATAGCCACAGGTTCTCTATTTTCAATATAAAGTTGGGTAAGAACCTCTCCATTTTGATCAACAAGAGACGTCGTCGCCTTCATCACCAGTTTCTGATCATCTATTACATAATTCCCTGCTAGAATAATACTTAAATAAATAATAAGAGCAAAAAGCATTGTTCCTACAACTGCTGCTATCGCTATAATTATTTTCTTTTTCAAATGACATTCACCTCCCTTTCTAGAAGCTACTGAAAAAGGAAAAAGCCCTTTTTTCAGCGCAATTCTTTCTATTACCTACTATACCCGTCTACCACTAGTTCATAACAGTTGCAAAGCAAATCTCCTACAGCTAAACTTATTTACGAATAGATTTACTTTTTCGTTTCAAAGATTGCAAAACAATAGGAGGTGCCTCATTTGAAAAAAGCTAGTATTGTTCAAATTAATAGTGAAATTTCTGCGCTTAATGGAGTTACGATGCAAGGAGAAGAGGGGCAGTTTGTTTATGTAGAGGAAGTCTCTGAACTTAGTACGGCAAAACATTATGAAGTCATTAGCGAAACAGGAACGATTGATACGAAAGGATTTGTTGTTATTAATAATATTCCTGTTAGCGAAGAAGGACGCCCTTCTTTTGAAGAACGTTTTCGTAATCGTGCAGGATTAGTTGACGGAGAGCCTGGATTCCAAGCCATTCGGATTTTACGACCTGTTAGTGATGATACATATGCAATCATGACAATATGGGATGATGAGGAATCTTTTCAAAAGTGGCAAACATCGAAATCGTATGAGAACGCGCATAAGAAACGAGGAACTTCTCAAGCGTTACCAACTACCATTTTCCCACGTCCATCTTTTGTTACGACATTTAAAGTTGGATAAAATAACCGCGAAAAAGAGAACATGCATCTATATTTTCCCTGCATGTTCTCTACTACTTTACTAATCCAGAACGATGTGCATAAACTGCCATTTGTGTACGGTCCTCTAATTCAAGCTTTTGCAGAATATGACTCACATGCGTTTTAACCGTTTTAATACCAATGAAGAGCGTATCAGCTATTTCTTGATTGCTTTTCCCCTCTCCCACTAGCTCAAGTACTTCTCTTTCTCGTGGGGTAAGTGCATCGTGTAATGGTTTCTCTTTCTTTCCTCTCATCCGGTCCATCATTTTATTCGTAACTTTCGCTTCCACGACTGACTTACCTTCTACGGCTCCTCGGATCGCATCAGCGATTTCAATTGCTGATGATGTTTTGAGCAGGTAACTAAATGCCCCAGCTTCAATTACTGGGTACACTTTCTCATCATCGATAAAACTCGTAAGAACAATCACCTTACAATTTGGCAATTCCTTAACAATCTCTGCTGTTGCAGCAATCCCGTCCATCTGTTCCATTACTAAGTCCATCAACACGACATCAGGTTGTAATTGTATTGCTGTATTGACTCCATCAAGTCCATTACTCGCTTGCCCAACAACCTTTATATCTGGTAGTGTCGATAAATACGCTGACAATCCCATTCGTACCATTTCATGGTCATCGACTAACAAGACATGAATCATTTTACTCACCCTTCCATGCAATTGGAATATTCACTTCAATTTGTGTTCCTTTATTAGGAACAGAAACGATTTGGAGCGTTCCGCCAATTTCAGTCATTCGCTCTCGCATCGTATGTAAACCATAAGAATTTTTCTGAACACTTTTCACGTCAAAACCAACACCATTATCGATTAGTTTTATTTTTAGATCTTGATTCGTTTGTCTAAGCTGAAGCTCTAATTGTGTTGCTTTTGCATGCCGCAAAACATTCGAAATTGCTTCTTGAACCATTCGAAAAATTTGATCTTCTATTCCTTTAGGAATCATCATATTCTCTTCAATCGTAACGGTGACATCCATTCCATACTTTTCTTGCAATTCATTAAATAATTGATGTATACCATCCTTTAAACTCTTCCCTTCTAAATGGGCAGGTCTAAGGTGAAGTAGCAATGCGCGCATTTCTGCTTGAGCCGTATTAGCCATCTTTTCAACCATCTTTACTTGTTCAACACTTGGATCTGACGTCTTTACCATCGTTTGTTTAATAGCAGCGGTCATCATGGAGATAGCAAATAGCTGTTGACTAACCGCATCATGCAAATCTCTAGCTAAACGCTGTCGTTCTTCTGATACAGCTGCCTTTTTGACCGTTTCTTGCATCGCAGCACGTTCGCTAGAAAGTCGCTGCAAGGACGCCACTTGTTCTTCAAAGTTTTGAGCCATTCCATTTAGTCGCTTACCAAGCTCTGCTAATTCGTCTTCCCCCTCGACTTCAACCCTGTGCGTAAATGTCCCACGTTCAAATCTCAGTGCTCCATGAACTAATTGGTCAACCCGTCTCCTTATTGGATCGGCTTGAATATAACCAGCAATAACTCCCGTAATCACGATTAGAGCAAACACCCAAAAAAAGAGCGGAATCGCTACTAGTTTACGATCAAATACGATAAGTAAGCCACGTGGTTCATCATATGTCATTAGAAAAAGCAAAAGAAATGACAAAATAAAAGTAACAAGGAGACTATGTCTTATAAATTGCCAACGAATACTAGCTAGCCGTTTTTTCATACTGCTCTCACCTTCACTTCGCCAACAAAAGTAGAAAGGATGAGTTTGACTCTTCTTTGTGCTTGTTTGTAATCTTTTGTTGCGATGCTAAGCTGTTGATTGATTCCACTGTGACTTTCATGAAAGAGGGAAACTTCACCAATCGTTGAAGTGGCTTGGATGGCAACCGCTAAATCTTCTGGTACATAAAAGTCGATTTCTCCAATTAATGTTTGGACAACAATGACGGTTTCACCTTCAGGTATGATTGCTTTTGATAAATCAATACGGACTTCGCCAATCCCATTCCAGATGGTTAAATCATTTAGTTCAAAAGCTTCACCCAAATAATGAATTTCTCCGATTAAGCTTTTTCGCATTGTAGGAGTGAACACCACTCGATTGTCTTTTGCAGCCTTTCGTTCATCGTCTTCTCTACTAGTTTTTTCATTTATTTTATCTAGCTTTTTCTCTGCTTTTCGAATCTTCCTCTCTGCTTTATCGTATTTCGCTTCTCTTTCACGCCTGTTTTTTTTTGGTGAGCGAACTAAACGTATGCCAAAATAAAGTACTGCAATCGCGATAAGCAGCCCCATGAAATTCATCCCTAAAACTTGATCGAAAATAATACTTGCACTAATAAAAAAGAAAATGAGGCTAATAAAATTATGGTTTCTTTTATAAAAAAACAGACCCATTACGAAGAAAATGAGTGGAGCAACGAAGTTTCCTATTGATAGATTCATCGTATTAATTAAAATATTGAAACCAATGATAACAAAGATAAGTCCAAATAATGTTTGCTTCTTCATGCTCCATCTCCTTTCATTTAGCGCTCACGGATGCGAATATCTCCAGAAGTTGTTGAAATCCTCAGTGGATGTAAACCATCACCTAGTATTCCTGTATAGGACCTAGATTTTATAGATTGTTGTTGTTGTAAATCAAGATGTACGTCACCTGAAACAGTGCTTACATTTACTTCTGCATTGCCTATTGGAATAAATAGCTCAACATCTCCAGAAACCGTTTTTAGCCAGACCTTGTCATTTTCATCTCTATACTCTATCTCAATATTACCAGAGACTGTTTTTCCTTCAATGTCCCCTGATAAAGTTTGAACAATAAGATCGCCAGAAACACTTTCTAACCTAACATCGGTAGCTGTTACTTCTTTAAATTTAATATTCCCTGAAGTTGTTTTCACTTCAACAGATTCACTTGAAAGTGTTGATCCTAATACATTTCCGGAAACAGTCTTTGAAAATGTATTGTTCACACTTAATTCATCATGAAACACAATTTCCCCTGAAATACTATTTACGTTTAGATTCTGACTATAACTATTGGGGATGCGAACAATAGCCTTCGTCTTCCCCAAAAAATTAAACGAAAAGAACCTGAATCTCGGTTCTTTCACCACAATCTGTAACGTTTCTTTTTGTTCGTTTGAATGTAATTCTATTTGTTTATTTTGATTAACTAATTCAACCGAAAGCATTTCACCGTCATGGCCTTCTATGACCCAATCTACAGAAGTGCTTGATAGGTCAAGACTTTTCACTGAACTTATGTCAGTCGTTAATGATCCTTCATTGTATTTTGTTTTTGAGTTTGTAAACGGTGAGGAAATAGTTGTTACTAAAAGAAATGCACCTATAACTATCAAAATGATCCCGAACATCACCTTCATGTTCTCCCTCCTCGCAATCATTTACACATTATAACTATATAAGACTTTTCGTTGTTCGCCTAGGAAATTTTTATATATGAAGGAGTAGTGAGCTACCCGTAGCATCAACTAACACTACTCCCTCACAACTGTTGACTATTAATTGCCTTGCATTTGTTCCTTTAATTTATTTATTTCTATTTCAATCTCACTTTCTTTTTCCCATTCAGGGTCAAGTACATTTGGATCATTCCAATTGTATGCCTTCCCTTTTTCCTTTTCATTTATTTTCATTTTCCCACTCGCTTTGACAGCTTGAACGCGTACAATTAATTCCATATGTTTTTCTTGTAATTGACTGTACTTTGTTTGAAGTTGTTCGAGCTTAGCGTTTTTTTCATAGATAGATTTCTCTTGCTGTGCTAACATTTCTTCAAACTGATTCATTTGCTTCCACACTTCTTTTTTGTTTAACAATATTTTTCGTGCCAAATCTTCGTTATCGGCTTGTAAAGCAACGCGCGCCTGCTCTTCTCGCTTCTCAAACAGCTCGCGTGCTAACGTTAGGTCGTTCTCCAATGTTTTTTTCCTTACTAATGCCTTCTCTAATTGTTGTTCCGCTTGTTCGACCTGTTCCCTCACATCTCGAATGTATTGCTTTACCATAATAGCAGGTTCCTCAATACGTTCTAATCCTTCATTTATATACGCTTTAATTAATTGATTAATTCTTGTTCCAATCATATTAATTTCCCCCTTCTTTCATTAGCTTTGCGAACTCTTCATCGATCGTGTCAAACGAGCTTTTTGTTTTCTCTTTGAAATCAACCTTACTGTCATTATTTGTTTTCATAAGCTTGTAGCCACCATAAACTAAGAATGCACCGATCAATAAACTAACAATTCCTCCAAGCCCCCCAAGGAGCATTAACGCACCAAATGTAACTAGAATAATACTTGAGAACGACCATTGTCCTTTATCTTGCCACTTTGTATACCCAAAGTAGAGAAGCGCTCCACCAATGAGAAGCCCAATAATTCCTCCAATATTGACTCCAATCATGCCAAGAAGAATATTGATCCCTATGAAAATAAGGAGTATTCCACCGATAAATTTACCTGAATGTTTCATTTTATTTTCCTCCTTTTCTTAACTACTTTTATTGTAGGTGAAATAAATTCTTTTGAAGCCAATCTGTAGAATGGTTTTGTCTCCGCCTTAAGACTGATCTTTCATTACTACTTTGTGAACGTTTAGAAAATGAACATTATCATTGTAAAGAATCAGCTATAATAAATAGGCAAGTTTAAAAATTGATTCATATATCGAGAATGGACTAGAATAGAATAGAATAGATTAGATTAGGAAGTAGCACGAATACGAGTTCTAGATTTACTTTACTTTAAGGATGTGTTTTAGCATGACGGAAGTTTCTATTTGGCTTGCCTTTTTAGCGGGTATTGTTTCGTTTTTGTCTCCTTGCGTTTTTCCGTTAGTACCAGCTTACTTAGCTCAATTAACAGGAACCAATATCTCGGATAATCAAATAAACGCTGATAGAAAATTAATTATCTCACGAAGTCTTGGCTTCATTTTTGGATTCACGATCATCTTTCTCCTCCTCGGTTTGTCTTCGACGTTTATTGGTCAAGCTTTTTTAGGTAATAGACAGCTTTTCGAACAAATCGGAGGAATTATTATTGCGGTTTTTGGTTTACAAATGATGGGAGTTATCTCCATCCGAATGCTGCTAAGCGAAAAAAAGCTAGCAGTTAAACCGAAAAAAACAGCGAGTTTCGCCAATTCAGTTTTGCTTGGTTTTTTATTTGGGACTGGCTGGTCCCCTTGTATCGGTCTCGTTCTTTCTTCGATCCTTTTTATGGCAAGCCAAGCCGACACGATGTGGGCAGGAGTCTTTATGTTATTTATTTATTCGATTGGCTTAGGAATTCCATTTCTTTTAGTAGCCCTGCTTTGGTCGCGTTCCCTGAATAAAGTCCGGGCATTAAATAAGTGGCTTCCTACCATTCAAAAAGTAAGCGGTGGAATTATGGTAATCTTAGGTATCTTATTATTCACAGGACAATTTGCTGTTATCTCTGCTTACCTAAATCGTATCTCTCAATCACTGCCATTTACGATTTAACACAATATAAAAGGCTGTTTTCGCATATATTGTTGTTTTTGGAGTACGTGTTCTCCTCATGTTTGTTCCATTGCGATCCAGCCACTCGCTTTCCACGGGGAGGTGTAAAGTACTTCCGCTCCATTTCACTACGAGAATAACCTTTCTTCACAGCATTAATCGTTACGAAAACAGCAATATAAAAAAACGAGGTTGACTAAATTAGTCAACCTCGTTTTTTTATTCCGGTAGCGATGACAACCACCTTATTCGATAGCCATTCATAGCGGTTTCCCCTAATAGATCCAGAAAACGGTAATTAGCCGCTGCACCTACTACTGCTCCGAACCCTGGGATAAGTTGAAGCATTTTGGGTAAATCAATATAATCACGATAATCTAGTTGAAATGCCTTCCAATCAAACGTAGCTAAATATTCTTCTTTTTCAGGAAGATGCTCTATTTTTAATTCCCATTCTTCCAACTGCTTGATTAAATCAGATCGCTTTTCTTCCCTTGCATAAGTTAACTGAAAAAGATACAAAACAAACAATCGCTCTCGATAGTCCCTGACATCATAACCATATGCAGAGGCAACATCAAAAAGGAACTTCATTTTTATACTTAGAAGCAAAGGAAAATCAGCCATTCCAAGTAAAATGCCTCCTGCACCTGTTCCAGCTCCTTCTAGAGCAGCGGTACGCTTATACGTTTTAATTATTTGAAATACTTTCTCTTCTCTTTGCTCTAGGCTTAATGCCACCTCAGGTTGTTTTTTTGTAGTATATTCAGAACCAACTAACGTAGCGTAGACCATATTCTTTATACTTGCCGTTACGACGGAATGTACTTTTTCTGGAATAAGATTGTTCATCTTTGATTGCAATCCTTTTGTATAACGCCCTACCATCGAAGGTCGTTTTAACAGCTTCCGCTTCCACCTTTGCAATTCTTCTGCAATCTCCTTTTCATACATAACAGCCTCTCCTTTTGACGTTACTCCTTAGTCCTATTAATGCACGTATTAGTATGATGATGACTAATTTTTCCTTTTTTTATGAATCAGTTTATGACTTCCAACATAGCTATATAGTCCACCAAGAATAAGGGTAGCTCCGGCAATCAAGAGAGAGGAAGAAGCTAGTAATACACCTAGTTGAACGGCTGTCATAATTAATAGCAACCTAAAGGATAGCTGAGTTAGGGCATCCTTCTTTTCATCATTTCTTACAGGATACAAATCAACCCACATATTCGTATCGTAATGATACCAAATTGTAGACAATTGATTTGTCACCATATGCATAAATAAGAGAAGAACGACTAGTTGAAGCCACCCAGTAGGAAGAGCAAGAAGGATAACAGCTGATATAATAACAAGCCTTACATAGATACCAAGATAATCGTTCGCCCGAATAAAGGATTTCGCAAATAAATAATGATAAACTGATTTCTTAGAATCTGTAATTACAGGCAAAATCCCCTTCAAATAATTCCTTGGTCTCACTTTATTTCTTAGTTGTGGAACATCTGTAAAAGCATTAGCAATGCGATAAAAGAACAACAACATTCCTTGTTCTACTTCAATTAAATGATCCCACTTGATCGATAATTGCTTAGCCAATTTTTGATAATAAACGTAATACAGAGCTGCCATGATTACGTAAACGGCAAGAATATATATTAAATTAGCACCTGAAAAAAGCAAATAGGTGAAAGCAATGTTTATTCCCCCACGTAATAAAAAGTGAGAACGTCTATCTGACTCGCTTTGAAAACGTTGCTCTTCAAAACTTGCAAACACATTCCAACCTTTCGCCACAATCAAGAGTACTAACACGAGAAACAAGCTTCCAACGTCAGCAGCTAAGTACTCCGAAAATAAAGGAGAAAGAACAACTAATACAAGAAGTATGACTCCACTTTGCAATCCAATGCTGTACCATTTAGATGATTGAAAATAGGCTCCTAGTTTCGATTCATACGGCAAGAGAAAAACCACATCCGCGTGCTTTACAAATGTTCGCACACCACTTCTTGTTAACAAATGGGCAAACACCGCAACAAACACCCATACTGCTGGAAAAGATTCTGGTAGCCAATCTAAAAACACACTATAGTAGTAGCTCCCTATTATGATGAGAACATAGACTGTGAATAAAAACCCACTGTTCCCAATTAAACGCAAATATCGTATTGCCATATTCCAATAGGCGTTAACTCGCTCTCTCCACAACGTCATTCCATCATTCATACGAGTTCTTCCTTTGTCATTTCAATATATATATCATCCAATGTCGCTTGAGGAAGTTGTAATTGATGACGCATCTCATCCAGTGTCCCTTCCAACACAACCTTCCCTTGATGTAATATCACAAAACGGTCACAGTAACGTTCTGCTGTCGCTAAGATATGTGTGGACATTAAGACAGCGGCACCTCTATTTTTCATATCGCTTAAAAATGTTAAAAAGGATTGAATACCAATTGGATCTAATCCAACAATTGGCTCATCAACAATATAAACGGGAGGTTCAATTAAAAATGCACTCATAATCATAACTTTTTGACGCATTCCTTTTGAAAAATGACTTGGGTACCACTTCTTCATTTTTCCCATCCGGAACTCAGCAAGCAACTTCTCTGCTCTCTGTTCAAAAATGTCTTTCTTAAGTCCATATGCCAATGCTGTCAGCTCTAAGTGCTCCCACAACGTTAACTCATCATATAAAATTGGTGTTTCTGGAATATAGGCATATGAACGCCGATATTCATTAACGTCATCTTGAAACGTTCTCCCTTCTATCGTTACTTGTCCTTTTTCAGGTTGAAGTAACCCCAGTATATGTTTAATCGTTGTACTCTTCCCTGCGCCATTTAGCCCAATCAACCCGACAATCTCAGAATTATTAACATGGAAATTAACATCATGCAATACAGGCTTTTTCGGATGGTATCCACCCGTTATTCCCTCTATTTTTAAAACTGACATATTTAACAACTCCTTCACCCCCTTATCTTACCAAAAGTCCAGAATAGTTCTCTAGTCTAATGACAAAGGCTTGCTTTCTTCGACACACTTTTTTCAAAATTAATGAGTTGAATGGCGACTTGCAAGTCAGTCAAGCACTCATGTATAGTTGGATTAGACAAATTATGGGAAGGGTGATTCGATGGCGACTGATTCTAATTGTATCTTTTGTAAAATTGTGCAGGGGGAGATCCCTGCAGCCAAAGTTTATGAAGACGAACATGTACTAGCTTTTATAGACATTAGTCAAGTAACAAAAGGGCATACTTTAGTTATCCCCAAAGCTCATCACCAAGATCTTTTTGATTTAACTGAAGAGAGCTCGAAGCGTATTTTTGCGGTTGTTCCAAAAATCGCTAAAGCAATCAAACAAACGTATCAAGCTGAAGGCTTAAACATTGTTAACAATAACGGTGAACTTGCTGGACAAACCGTCTATCATTTCCATGTCCATCTGATTCCACGTTATGGTAAAGGTGACGGATTTGGTGCCGTTTGGAAAGATCATAGCGCCGAATACAAACCTGAAGATTTACAACAAATAGCAAAAGAAATAACTGTTTTTATGAAGAAATAAAAAAGAAAAATCGAGGCCATTTGAAAAAGGTCAAAACTGTACCTTTTTCAGTGGCCTTGAAAAATCAACTTCTTTGTACTATTAGTGAATATACGAAGAAGCTGATTCAGATAAGGCTAATCGGAAATTCTGATTAGCCTTATCTAAATCATTTTTTAAAGGAACTTTCAGAAAACACTAAAAAAACAGTTCATTATCTGCTTAGTTATGGTACGATAATGACAATCTATGTTATTAACGTGGTGAAGAGATAAAGGAGTGGAGAGAACATGACAGCAGTTTATAACTTTAATGCTGGACCATCTGCGTTACCGAAAGAAGTATTACAAAGAGCACAAGCTGAGTTAACTAATTTTAACGGAACCGGGATGTCGGTTATGGAACTTAGCCATCGTAGCAAAGATTACGAAGCCGTTCATCAAAATGCAATTGATCTGCTAAAGGAACTTTATAACATTCCCGATCAATACAAGGTTCTTTTTCTACAAGGCGGTGCTAGCTTACAGTTTTCAATGATTCCTCTTCAGTTTTTAAAAGAAGGAACAATCGGAAATTACATTTTAACGGGTTCATGGTCTGAGAAAGCATTAAAAGAAGCTAAACTTATTGGTAAGACAGCTATTGCAGCATCAACTAAAGAAAATAACTATCAATCAATTCCTACATCAAATGAGTTTCAATTTAACAAAAATGATGCTTATGTTCATTTAACATCTAATAACACAATTTTTGGAACACAGTGGCAGGATTTCCCTACAATAGACCATGCTCCCCTTATTGCGGATATGTCTAGTGATATTCTTTCACGCCCTATTGATGTAGAGAAATTTGGGCTTATTTATGCAGGTGCACAAAAGAACTTAGGTCCATCAGGTGTAACAGTTGCCATTATTAAAGAGGATCTACTTGAGGTAAACGTTGACCAAGTTCCTACCGTCTTACGTTACAAAACTCATGCCGATAGTAACTCGCTCTATCACACACCTCCAACATTTGCTATTTACATGTTAAATCAGGTATTAACATGGGTGAAAGAGCAAGGTGGGGTAAATGCAATCCAAAAGCGTAATGAGGAAAAGGCTAAATTAATATATGATGCGATCGATGAAAGTAACGGTTTTTATAGAGGGCATGCTGAAAAAGATGCCCGCTCATTAATGAATATTACATTTAACCTTCCTACCGAGGACGATAACCAAAAGTTTCTTTCCAAAGCAAAAGAACTCGGATTTGTCGGACTAAATGGTCACCGCTCCGTAGGCGGTTGCCGTGCTTCTACGTACAATGCCGTTCCACTCGAAGCGTGTGTAGCACTTCGAGAGTATATGGATTCTTATCGAGCAAGTAATTAACGTGGTTAGGATTACCCCCTAACCACTTGTTAAGACATGATGAGAAAAGTTGCAGAAACACCACTAATGAGCAATAATACCAACATAACAAGAAGAGAATTTCTGAATTGGGCTTTTTCACAGCTTTTCACATTGCCCACTAATCGCAATGAAACATAAACAAGCCCGTACAATGAAAGTAAACAAACTGATATCATTAATAAAATGAGTGCTTCCATCTTCCCCCCTCCTTATCCTTGATATATATGCTTATAGGAGGGGTTTTAGAACAAGTTAAGAAAGGTGGTACGAATCATGAATACTAAATCGTTTCTTTCAGGTTTGTTCGTAGGTTCAACTATAGTCGGTGCAATAACACTTTTAACAACACCTACAACAGGAAAAGACTTGCGTACGAGTTGTAAAGAAAGTGCTATAAAAGTCCAAAAAGGGTTTGAGCAACTAGCTAAAGATAGTCAAACTGCCTCTATTCAACTTAAGACGACTGCAAAAGTCGGCAAAGAAACGTTTGAAACCGTTGGTGAAGAAGTTAAAGGCTCTATCAATAATTGGAAAGAAGATGTAGAACCTGCGTTAAATCAACTAAAAAAAGATATTGAGGCTCTTCAAAAAAATGTAGAACAATCTAGAAAAGCAATCGACTAGATTGTTCTACAAATCGAAGCAATGGTTTTATAATAATTTTCTAAAAGTTTATAATTAACAAATTTTTTCACTTTCTTTTTATTTCAATTCTTGTCATAATGTAAAGAAGAAAAAATATCGGAAAATAATTCTTTTAAGAACAAAACAGAATTTACTAACGTCATACGTAGGGGGAGAATGATGGATCAACAAATACCTAGCTCCTTAAAACAATCAGTCATATTTAGTCATAAGGTAGCTCAATTAAGTAAAGCACTATGGAAGTCCGTAGAAAAGGATTGGCAAACATGGATCAAGCCATTTGATCTTAATATCAATGAGCATCATATTCTATGGATTGCTTATCATTTAGATGGTGCCTCTATCTCGGATATTGCGAAGTTTGGAGTTATGCATGTATCAACTGCCTTTAACTTCTCAAAGAAATTAGAAGAAAGAGGTCTCTTACATTTTTCAAAAAAGGAAAATGACAAACGAAATACTTATGTATGTTTAACAAATGCAGGACATGATTTATTCCTTCAAACACTTGAATCATACCAGCCAAATACGTACGGTGTGTTCGAAGGGGCATTGCCAATTAGAGACTTGTATGGAAAATTCCCTGAATTATCTGAAATAACAAGTATTTTGAGACATATATACGGACCTGACTTTATTGACACTTTTGAACAATCGTTATCGAAGTTCGATGAAGACTTCAAAGAAGTTAATGGTCGTCTTACTAAATTAGAAACAGACAATAAAACAAACTTTTCAAGTGAAGGAGCCTAGTATTAAACTAGACTCTCTTTTTTTTGCTGTTTTCGTAAAGATTGTTGCTGTGAAGAAATGTGTTTTCTCGTAGTGAAATGGAGCGGAAGTCACTCGACTCCTGCGAGATGAAGAAGTAGGCCACTGAAAAAGGTACGGTTTTGACCTTTTTCAGTGGCCTTTAAGCAATGAGCGGAACCGTTGCTTTGTCTTAAAGCCTGCTATGAGTGGGTTTCTCATAGCAGGCGCGCAACGTGTGGAGCCATTGCTGCTTCCTAGAATCCGCTAAAAAGGACTTTTTCAGTGCCCTCATGAAGAAGGAGGGTCGAGACCTCCCCGTGGAAAGCGATTGGCTGGAGCGCAATGAAACAAACATGTGGAGACGCGTCCCCCATAAAAACAACAAAGTTTACGAAACCAGCCTTTTTTTTGAAGAATAATAAAGTTGTATCAGAATTTAGTTCTTTATCTTCTAATTTAGTAATGTGTTAAAATCTTTATTGTCGAAATCATTTTATTTTTGTCGATTCTATTGCTTTCTAATAAAAATGAGAGTAAATTAGTCAGTGAATTGAGGAGGTGCAGCACTTCAATGAACTGCTGGAAAACAATACGTATAAGCCGTGAATACGGTACGTTGCGCCTAATGATGTATTCTGGATGCACGATGCTTTTTACTTTTTTATTTTCTTATTTAGTTGTTAGCAGCCTTTTACCGACTACACAGTCGCCTAATGTTAGCCTGCCATTTTTTGTTATGAGTATTATAGCAATATTAATTGTTCATAAAATCTTACATCTTCTGCCTATTTGGCTTTGTGGAAAGAAAGCAATGTTAAAGACGAACTGGCTAACACCCATTCCAGTTCTTTCAGTACAGCTGTCGAAACCATTAGCGCGTAACCTATATTTAACGGCTTTATTAACACCGGTTCTTACCATAACTGCAATAGGTGCAGTTGCCTCAGCTATGTTTCCGATGTATATTGCCTATATTTCAATTATAAGCTCTATTCACTTCGGGTTAGCTTTTTACGACATTCTGTATGCTTCTTACTTATTTAAGGCACCGAAAGATAGTTATGTAAAAAACCACGATGAAGGGTTCCATATTTTAATTAAGCAAGCTGTATAACAAAAAGGATGACTGATAGGTGATTTCCCTACTAGCCATCCTTTTTCTATTTAAAAATCATTTCAAGCTCAATTTTATCTTGAGTTAAATCGAAGGTGAGAAAACGAAACATAATTGATTCATTTTCATCTATTTGCAGTTCCGTTATTTTTACTTCAACTAGCTTATCGCTTGGATATGTAACAATCCAATCTGCTAACTCAAGCCAGTTAGTTAATATTTGCATAACCTGATCTACCGGTAAATTAAGAATACCTATCGAGAAAGTCCTCACCTCTAGTAATAGGTCGCCATTTGGGGTAACTCTTGGGTAAAAATTTATAGTCACTGGTACTTCCTGACCGAGCATCCAAAAAGCTGATCGAAATTGAACACTATCATCCATTAATTCAACAATATATCGAATATCACCTGGGTGTTCAGCAATTTTAGATGCAATTAATGAATTTAATCTGGCTTTGTCTGTTTGAATATGAAATGTAGCTTCTTCTCCCGTTGGCTGCTGCGGGACAAAGTGTTGTTCCTCAACTTCAGGGAAGTAACGCTGGAGGAGCACAAAGGCAACAATTATCGTGACTAGGACAAAACCGAGTAATGATAGAAAGGCAATTTTCCATACTTGTTCACTTTTTTTCATTCGTTTATCCACACCTTTCCTGTCTTTTTGTTCCACGTCCTATCTAAAATATAACAAACCTTCATACTTTTAAACTCCTTTTTAAATTAATTTAGCATTCTTCTATCTTTTTTAGCCGATTTTTGATAAAGTTTATATATCATTGCTCGTCAGGAGGCACGTACATGCTCTTCTTTATTATATTTTTTGCATTGTTTATTTTATTTGTTATTAATTCTATGACTGACGCATTATGTTTGAAGCGTGAGATCCCATCCGAAAAACAACCTAAGTTATTTCGGACTATTAACATCCTTATGACTATTTTACTGACTTCCACATATGTAAAAATATTATTCACATAAGAAGAGTGAGGGACAATTCAAATCCCTCACTCTTCTTCTTACTACATGTTAGTTCTTACTAGTACATCCAAGATGCACCAATAATCACTAGTAAAATAAACAATACAACAAGCAACGCGAAACCGCTATGATAAGTGTGAGACATAATTATCCCTCCTTATTTTTAACTTACATATCGTCCGTAAGAGATGTCGTTTTTGGTATTATAACCAAGCTGCACCTACAATAACTAATAAGATGAACAACACAACGATCAACGCAAATCCTCCGTGGTATGCGTGAGACATAATAACACCTCCTCATGCTTTGTTACGATATCCTATGCTAAAAACCAATTTCCGTACTAGGCTCTTGCCCTAGTTAGGCAAATTCCTTAGGAAGCTGTTCGAAAACATTTCTCTAACTCTCAAATGTATGGTATAGTAAGGTCTGTAAAATAGACAAGCTTGACCGAGCATGATGCCCAAGGAGTGAGAGAACAATGAAAAAACGAATGTTGACCGCTATCGGGGTAGCCTGTATTATCACTTTAGCTGCTTGTAATAACGAGGATACAGCTGCAGATAATACACCAGTTGCTATTGTTGATGGAACAGAAATTACTGAAGCACAATTTGTGGATGAGTTAAAAACAAGACATGGAGACGCGATCTTGCAGGAAATGATTAGAAATCATGTCCTTGATCAAGCTATCGAAACGGTTGAAATTCCTGAGGAAGAAATTGAAGAGGAATTAGATATGTTACGAAACGAGTTTCGTACTGCTTATGATATTGAAGATGATGAAGGAATTGTAGATGCTCTTCAAAACCAATTTAACCTAGATGTAGAGTCTCTAGATGACTTTGTAAATGAATACCTTCTTCCGCCATTAGTATTGCAAAAACTAGCTACAGAAGGCATTGACGTAACTGAGGAAGACATTAGAGCATTTTATGAAGAAAATGAAGAGCAATTTGCTGAACAAGTACGTGCCAGCCACATTTTAGTTGAAGATGAAGAAACTGCTAATGAATTAATTGAACGAATTGAAGCAGGAGAAGACTTTGCTGATCTTGCTAGAGAATACTCTACAGATCCAGGTTCAGGCGCCCGCGGAGGCGACTTAGATTTCTTTGGACGAGGCCAAATGGTGGAACCATTTGAAGATGCGGCCTTTTCATTAGAAATTGATGAAGTTAGTGAGCCTGTTGAATCTGACTATGGTTTCCACATTATTAAAGTGACAGACCAAAGAGACGAGTTCGAGGATTTCATTGAAGAAATTGAGCAAATCTTAATTCAACAACAGTCTAAGTCACAAGATGAAGTAATGGCTGAACTAATTGAAAATGCCAATATCGATATTAAAGATCCACGTTTTTCTAACTTATTTGGCAATGAAGCCGCTGAATAAATGGGTAAAGATGTCTAAAAGGTCAATGAGGGAGTTTCAAAAGGTCAAAAGCCTTTCGGGACTTCCTTTTTTTCTATAAATTCCGCCTATGCCTAGAGCAAAACAATAGCCTATGCATAGGCTAAAACTAGGGAACCCTAATTAACCAATAGAAAGGATGTTTCACCATGTCAGGAACTGTAAAACCATCTTATCACACTGGCTTCACATTGCTTGTAGTGTTGTTCATTCTACTTATTATTGTAGGTGCAGCATACGTTTGCTAAGAAAAACCGCGTATGTGGTCTTCTTTCAGGACTCTTCGGAGACCCACGTTAGACCCACTATCCAATAAAAAATAGACAGAGAAGCTGTCTAGCAAGCTCTCTGTCTATTTCTATAATTATCCTTTACTTATTTTACGACGCTCCCGTTCTTCTTCAAGGCGCTTCATATAAATATTTCCTTCGTTTTCAATCCATTCTTGTTCGGTACGTTTGTCTTCAATTGAATATTTCACTGCAAGATACCCACTTAAGATTATCCCAGCTACTACAAAATAAACCCACCAAGGACTTGATAAGAGAAACGCCCCAATTGCTGTTTGGGTAAGGATAAACCCAACTGCAAGGATAGCTAGTAGAATGAATGCATATCGTTTACTCGGTTTATTTTTCATAATTACCCCTCCATGCTTTGTACCATTTACTATAGCTTATGTACAAGCATTCGTGGTTAGAACTAAAAATCTAAAGGAGGTTCATGAAAGGTAGGTTTGTAGAAGCTTCTGTTATCCAAAGCCATGACACGCTCTGAAAATTCACCTGGTTGAACACGCTCTAGGGCACGATCCATCATATTCATCTTTGCATCAATATTATCAATCATGTGTAGGACTTCTGCTTCTCGAATGACCGGTACTTTTGGACTTCCCCATTCACCTTTTCCGTGATGTGATAAAATTAGATGCTGAAGAATTAGCACTTCTTCCCCTTCTATAGCCAACTCTTTTGCAGCTTCAGCAATTTCACTAACCATAATGGAAATATGGCCAATTAACTTTCCTTCTAATGTATAGGATGTATCGACTGGACCAGAAAGCTCTCTAACCTTCCCAAGATCATGTAAAATAACCCCTGCATATAAGAGGTCTGTATCAAGAGTCGGATATAACTCAGAGAGGCTTTTTGCTACTTTTAGCATTGATACAACGTGGTACGCTAGTCCGGATACAAATTCATGATGATTTTTTGTAGCCGCCGGCACTTCTAAAAAAGCTTGCTGATGTTTCTTTAATAAATGACGAGTAATACGTTGTATATTAGGATTCTTCATTTCAAAGATACATTGTGTTATTTCTTCAAGCATATCTGCAGGTGCCAAAGGAGCAGATCTAACGAAATCAGCGATGTTTACTTGATCCATCGCTGTCGTTGGACGGATACTATTTATCTTCATTTGCAATCTTCCACGATATTCTGACACTTCTCCATGGAGGTGAACGATCACTTGACTACAAAAAGCGGCTTCATCATCAGGCGAACATCCCCATAACTTTGCTTCAATATCCCCTGTGTGATCACTTAAAATCAAAGTTAAAAAAGGTTTCCCATTGCTCGCTACCCCTTTTACTGCTGATTTTATTAAGTAATACGTTTCTACTCGATCTCCAACTTTTTGAAATCGTATTCCCTTACTCATCTTCATTCACCTCAGCTACAATATTCGATATTCTATTAGTATAGCATATTTTGATTGCCTTTTATAAAGAATAGGGGTTATCCAAAATGATCTATTTTTCGACCTCTTCGGATAACCCCTAATCATTACTATAGGATAGCTCTATTTCTTCTGCTTCTTTTTCATTGGATAACTTGGAAAAGAAATAGAAAATCTGACCCCTGATTCTGTATTTTCGACTTTAGGCGAACCACCATGTAATTCAGTAATTCTCTTTACAATCGCAAGACCAAGTCCAAATTTCCCTTTATTCCCTTTGTAAAATGGATTAAAAAGTTGCGGTAAATCTTGAGTCGGAATTGAATCACCGTTATTCTCTACCGTAATAAGTACCTGCTCTTCTTTTAAGGAAGCTTTCATCCATATGGTATCTTTCGCATACCTTAGCGCATTTTCAACTAAGTTTTCTAATAGAACTTCAAGTTGTTCAACATCACCTGAGAAACGTGTTTCAGCACCTTCGACTAATATTTTGACGTCTTCCCTTTGCACACGGAACCTTTCTTCTATTTGAAAAGCTATTTGTCCAAATATAATCTCTTCATGCTTAGGACTTTCTTCCTTTAATGAATCTAATTTAGTGTAATATAACATATCAATGACGCGACGTTCCATCCTATTCGCTTCCTCAATAATTACATCCATTGTTTGTTCCATGTTATTTTTAGGCAAAATGCCGTCCTTAACGGAATGAGCATAACTTTTAATAACCATTATTGGTGTTTTCAGTTCATGTGAAGCATGTTGAATAAACGTTTTCTGTGCACGATCGTATAAATTTAAGTTTTGGCGCATTCTTTCAAATTGATCTGACAACCTTTGGAAATCTTCATCACCTTTCCACTTCAATGGTTCTTGCCAATCACGATTTGCTATAAGTTCTAAATGATTGCCCAAAATAATGAGTGGCTGGCGTAAATAATGCTTTAACCAAATAGCAGGAATTAAACTTAAACAACTTGTCAAAAGGAGTATATAAAGTAGCCTCTCCCATAGTCGGTTGACCATTTGATCACGATACGTATCCCACATATAGGAGATATGGAAGGCCGGACGTTCATCAATTTGTGCTTTAGTAATAACATAGAAAACGGTTGCACCACCATATTGAATTTCATAGCGACCACGATTAGCTTCTTGTTTATAGGCATTTTGGGCCATTTCCTGAAGTACTTCTTTTGGTGGAGGAGCTCCCTCTGTCGCTCGTCCTAATGTATCATATATTAGAAAATGTCCTACCCTTCCTGGGTCTCGATCGGTAAACTCATGTTCATTCCTAGGGTTAATTAAATCAAGTAATGGGTAAGCACTTCTGATTTGTTCATGTTCAATGATTCGGTACGTTTCTTCAGTCATCGTTCCTTTAATGGAGATCGGGTAAATAATTATAATGGATAGAACGACGATAACAATGATCGATATAAACGCGAGCCAGATTCGCTGCGTTAAATTAACTTTAATCATGAAGACAAGATCCTATAACCGTAACCATACAACGTTTCGAGATGAACCCTAGGCATTTTTTTACGCACTCGTCTTACTACATCATCAACTGCACGCTCAGATCCGAAATAATTCTCGCCCCAAACATGTTCGATTATTTTCTCTCTTGAAAAAGCCTTTCCTACTTCCCCTGTAAGAAGCAAAATTAAATCCATTTCTTTTGTGGTCAGATCAACCAATTGCTCTCCTTCTGCCTCTTCGTCAACAACTGTTCGTCCAATCGGATCAATGGTATATTGATTCAATTCAATTTTCTTTTGTTCTTGTGTTGATACTCCGTACACTCTATTTAGTAATTTCTTTGCTCGTATAATTAATTCTTGTGGTAAGAAAGGTTTCGCTAAATAATCATCACTTCCCATTTCAAGCCCTAATACTCGATCCAAATCTTGATCCCTTGCCGAAATAAAAATAACTGGCGTATCCGTTTCCTCTTTAACGGCCTTCAATAATTGATAACCATCTGTTCCTGGTAACATTATATCAAGAATCCATAAATGAGGTTTGTCCATAATAGCATCGCGAGCTGCATCACCATCATTAAAGACTTTAACATTCCAACCTTCTTTCTCTAAATAGGCTTTTAACACCTCAGACAAATTCTCTTCATCTTCAACTAAATAGACAAGATATTCACCCATATCTGTTTCCTCCTTATAAAACACTCTAAATACAATCTATCTTATATTGTATCTTATTTTAATCGATGAAACGAGTTTCAGGTATAGGAACCGCTACTATCAAACATAATTACACTTTTTCTCATAATCAAGCAAGTTTAGAGACTTTTCGGGAAACATTTCCTCATTTCGCTATTTCCCGGGTAAAACTGACGAAAATAAATTGAATACGACAAAAAGCAACCAAGCCTCTAATGACGTTGATTGCTTAAATATCAAAATATAACACAATACAAATTAGTGATTACACTAGTGTTGCAATAGCTGTTAGAGCAGCAAGTGGTAAGATTAAACGATTCCACCCTAGAGGACGCGTGTATGGCCCATAAGGGTAGGGGTAATATGGATAATAGTATGGGTAGGGAGAATAGAAACCTTCTGGATAATACCTTTCATTTCTTTCCTGTCTAGCCAGTGGATCTTGTGAATGTTGGGCATACGCATGATCATACTCCTGACCAGACGGATACATGGATTGAACATCTGTCCCTTGCATCAATTGTGCCAAATCCATATACTGTCCTGTTTCATCAACAGGAACCAAAACATAGACGTTGTGATCATCTACATGCTCAATAATCCCAGAATATCCATGTTGACCGCCAACTTGTAATTGAACTGGCTGATGTAAGTAGTTTTGACACTGCATTTTCATATTTTGGTGGTGACTCATTTCATCTCCTCCTTTTCAGTTATAGCCTATTCAGAAAAGAAAGTTTGGGTGAATGCTGATGGGCTCTACCTCTTTGCTCTTTTCATATGAAAAAGCATAGCGGCGATCGCTATGCTTTTAATAAACTATTTACGTTTTACTTACTTGAGCGGTTTGTTGTTCAAAACGAGTTACAGTAAAATATGTTTGAACAATCATGAAAATATTCCCTACCACCCAATACAATGAAAGCGCTGATGGCAGTGTCATACCTGCTACAATAATCATAACTGGCATAATATACATCATGATCTTCATCTGATCATTTAACTGTGCCGCAGTCATTCTCACTTGCATGAATGTCGTCGCACCTGCAATTAGAGGTAACAAATACAAAGGATCAGGGTTCCCTAAATCAAACCATAAAAACGTATGAAGGGCGATTTGTTCTGTTCTCATAATCGCAAAATAAAATGCCATCATGACTGGAAGTTGAACAAATAAAGGAAGACAACCAGCCATCGGATTAACACCATGTTGCTGGTAAAGAGAGAATAATTCTTTCTGCATCTCTTGCTGTTTTTTTGGGTCTTTCTTCGTAGCCTCTTTATACTTATTTTGTAATTTTTCCATCTCGGGACGTAGAGTTTGTAAAGCTCTAGTACTTTTTTGTTGTTTCAATACTAACGGGAGCAATGCCAACCTGACTACAATCGTCACTAATACAATTGCCAAACCATAGCTTCCATTAAATAATTCAGCAACATAGATAAGTAGCCATGACATTGGATATACGAAAAAATGGTTCCATACACCTTCAGTCTCCGCTGTTATCGGAACATGCTCTACACTTCCACAAGCTGTCATTGTCACTAAGATCCCCAAGAATAATAACAAAATGGCTATTTTTTTCACAAAAGTTCCTCCTTGTTGTTTTCGTTTTTACATTTAGAAAACAACAAGGATAGGGTCTTCATCATCTTGATTTTTATGATCAATAAACGAAGGAATTTTGGGCCGATACTGTTTTGAAGATGGTTGGATAAGACTTGAATTTACACCTGCTTGATCATCCATATGAATATACTGTCTTTTCCAACTCGTTCGTAGCTCCCATTCAATCATCAAAACATTAGCTTTAGTAAAAGCAGCTACTACTAAGACTGTCATAATTATTGTTACCCATACCATGGTCATATCTGATACAATTTCTATCAACTTATCCACCTCCTCTATTACGTTCATCTTATCACAAAATTATTTGCTAAACAAAAGACAGTTAAAACCAATCCTTACATATAACTTATATTATATTATTGATAAAATCTTAAAAGGTCTCCATAAATCACTTTATCTGAGAAATCTAAATCTAATTTAACTTTTTCAAAGTATGGTTCACAGTTTTCTATCTGAGTTTCTAGTTCACTACTTTTATCGTAGCACAGTCCTTTCGTATAGACGACCTCGTCTGTAATAAAACTTCTGTCGCGTAGTACAGTAAAGGATTGGCGCTCTTCAGAAAATAAATCGGATCCAAATTGAACATCTGCAATAGAATCAATACCAAGTAAATGCATAATTGTAGGTTTGATATCAATTTGGCCTGATACCGTATGACTGACTTGAGGCTCATGTCCCGGGATATGAATAAGCATTGGAACCCTTTGTAATTGTACGTGATCAAATGGAGTGAGTTTTTCCTTCCCCAAAAACAAACTCATTGCTTTATGATGGTACTCTGAGATGCCATAGTGATCTCCATATAAAATAAAAATAGAATCTTCGTAGATGCCTTCTTCTTTCACTCTCTCAAAGAAATGTTCGACTGCGTAATCCATATACCTTACTGTAGGAAAATAACGATTTAATGTCCCACTGTTTGAATTGAATTCATTTATCAGTTTATCATCTTCTCCTAATTCAAATGGGAAATGATTCGTTAACGTGATCAGCTTTGTATAATAAGGCTTTGGTTGAGTTTTTAATAAGTCAATCGATTGCTCAAAGAAGTCTAAATCCTTTAACCCCCAACCAACTGAGTTTTCTTCGTTTACGATATAAGAAGTAATATCATAGAACTTGTCATAACCAAATTGTAAATACATCATATCTCTATTCCAAAAGCTTTTGTTATTTGCATGCATGACAGTAGTGTAATAGCCCTCTCCACTAACAATTTCTGGCAAACTATTATACTCATTTCCTGCATGAGTAAAAAATACAGATCCACTCTCCCTACCAAATAAAGAATTCGCAACTAAGAATTCTGAATCCGACGTTTTCCCTTGTGCCGTTTGATGATAAAACTGATCAAAGTAGTAGCTTTCCTCAATCAATTGATTAAGAAATGGAGTAATTTCTTCACCGTCAATCGTTTCATTAACAACAAAACTTTGAAGAGATTCCAAAGATAAGACAATGACATTCTTTCCTTCTGCAATTCCAAACATTTCAGTGTTCGGTTCCTTGTAGTTCTCATTTCTGTAACGAACCACTTCATCAATATCTGTACTCTCTGCAAATACTCGCTGTGCCTTAGAATGGGATTGAACATAAATATCATATAAATGATAATTCATAATTCCAATGTTCTTCACTAACATCTCTCTGTCAAACGCCCTTGTTAGTAATTGAGGTCTTTCCAGTTGAGCAACACTAATATTCAGGGTAAATAAAAGTGCTGTTACACCTAGCAAGAGGACAGGCTCTCTCTTACCCCTTAATTGTAACGGAACCTCTTTTTTAATCAAAATAAAAAGAAGCACTAGTATATCTATAAGTAGGATTAAATCTCCCCACCTAACTAATTCTGAAATACTTCCTTGTACATCCTGTACATTACTAGTTTGAAACAATACAGGCCATGTAAGAAAGTCATTAAAAAAACGAAAATATAAAAGGTTAAAATATAAAATACATGTACCTACGAAACTTAATATTACAACCAATAGATTTCTCGTTCTCCCGCTAAAAAGAAAACTGATACCAATTAAGAGTACTGCTGAACTTATTGGATTCATTAATAAGAGTACTTCTTGTAGGAGATTATCAGTTTGAATTTGAAAGCCCAATTTATAAAGTACATACGTTTTTAAACATAAAAAAAAGACAGCTATCAAGAAAAATCTAAGTCTAATGAATACGGCTTTTACCTTAGCAGCCAATTTCGATTACTCCTCTCACTAAGAAACATTTTTTTACAAATGCGAACTACCTTATAATATATTATTCTTTTCTAGCTACAAGTCAATAAAAATAATTCTATTATTACAGTTTCCTTGTATGAACTGTTAAAAAATAAAAAAAGGGCTTTCTCAAAAGGTCTGTTCTTGACCTTTTGAGAAAGCCCGTAGACATAAAGGAAATTTATAATTGCACTCTCAATTGTTTGCGAAACACTTCTCGAATCATGTAGGAAACCCCATTTTGCTCATTTGTACGAGTCAACCAGTCTGCCACTTCTTTAACTGAATCAGTTGCATTTCCCATCGCCACGCCTAAACCTACTTGATTAACCATGTCAACATCAGTATTTTGTGATCCTACAGCTACCATTTCATTGGCTCTTATTCCTAGGTACTGGCCTAATGTTTGTAATCCTCTTGCCTTTGAAACTCCTGCACTTACAATCTCAAACCTACCCGGAGCCGATTCAAGCACTCTAACTCCATTAGCCACTTCTTCAATTTGCCTAATAGCTCGCTTTTGATCCTCTTTTTCGAAGAACTGAACTTGAATTTTCGGAGGAGACATTGGCTCTTGCATAAGCTGTTCACAAACAGAGTCTACGAAACGAATAGGATAAAATAATGGATCCCCTACCCCAATAGTCATTTTTGCTATCAAATGATTTCTCTGTTTCACTTTATTACCAATCGAGAAGTCTTCATGTAACACTCGTATGTGACATTCATACCTCTCTAAAATATCCACAACTTGTAGAGCTTTCTCTTCTTGTATTCTTCGTACAAAAATAGGTTCATCTGCATTTTGAGCAATAAATGCTCCATCACTTGTAATAAGACACCCATCTATTTTTAATGCTTTTGCAATCTTTTTCGCAGATGGGTATGGTCTTGACGTCGCAAGAGTCACATACACTCCTTTTTCCTTCACATACTGAATTGCATCCTTGGTTTGTTTTGTAATTTTAGAATTTGACCTTAATATGGTTCCATCGATGTTCAGGGCTAGCAGTTTATAAGTCATTGTCGTAAGTCCCCCTTCTTCATGTTGTCCCTATGTTTTGAGCAACAATAAATGGCTTGCTCTTTATAAGTAAGACTATGAAGATAGCTCGTTTATTAGAACCTAGACGAAGTACCGAATCTTTTCTATACTTTAATTACTGCATAAAATGGGAATAATAGTTCTTATTATACTTACTGACTGTTAAAAGAAAATATTTTAAGAGGGGTCTTATGAAAAAAGTTGCATCTTACTATTTATTACCTATTGTCTTTTTCTTACTACTTTCTGCTTCACAATTATATGGGCAAACCTTACAAACAATTCTAATGACCATACTTGGCTCAGCCTGTATGGGCCTTTTAACTGGTTTTGTCATTCACATTGCAATGATTGTTAAGAAAAAAGTATCCAAATAAAGAGGGCACTGAAAGAAAAAGGGTTGTTCCAAAAGGCCTTTGACCTTTGGAACAACCCCAAACTCATTATCATATTTATTGTTGATCAGGATTTCCGTAGATTTCCTCTAAAGGTTCTGTAATAATCTTGTTTACATCTCCAATGATTACACTTAAACGTTGCTCTGCTTCCATTAGCTTAGAGATCAACTCGTGTTGTTGAACAAGCTCAAATTGCTGTTGTGCTTGTTGAGCCTCTTCTTCCGTAATTTGAACTCCTTGCATTTGCTTTTGTTGAAGTTCAAGTTGAAGCTTACGGAAGTTATCTAACATTCTTTTGGCAATATCATCAGCTGCAATTTGTTCATGCAATGATTTAAGTGCTGTAAACTCTTCACTTTCAGCAAGTGTCTTTTTTAATTCGTGAGCCTTATCATAAACATTTGACATTATGTATGTCCTCCTCAAAATAATAGTCCTACCGACTATAACATTTCCGCTATAGCATTTCATCCCATCGAGCTTATTTTGTACAAAAAATATCGATTTACCTAGTTTACTACCCTATAAGCATAATAATGAAACCCTGTATGAAACCAATCAAGCCCCCAAGAACCGCCCCAAGATACGTAATCATTTTAAATTCTCGCTTGGAAATGGATAGAACAAGCTCCTCTAAACGTTCAACCGAAAACGTTTGTACTTGTTCACGAACTATATCATCAAGGTGGAAGCGTTCGAGCAATGTTTCCAAATGAGTGCTGAGCATGTCCAAAATCACCTCTACACCTTTTGGAATGATTGTTGTTTCAACGTACTCCTCATAAGCACCTGTCCACTCATTCATTGGCTGTTCTATCGTAGAAAATAAAGGCACTTGTGTTTCTAACGTTCGTGTAATAAACGAGACAATTTCCTTTTCATTTAAAAAACCTTCTACATCTTCAAGTTTTTTCTGCTTCACTTTCAGCCACTCTTGCTTTAATAACTGTTCTACGAGGGCCTGTGTCCCCTCATCTTTTAAAAACTTCAAAAGCTCTGGCTGTACTTTGTCAACTAATCGTTCATTGCCGAGGAACATAGAAATCATATTCCCTAATGTCCCTTTTTGAATTAAAAAGCGGTCAACCATCACACTTAATCTTTCTTTCCCCTCTGGACTTTGAAGGAATGATTGTCCCCTTTCAAGAATATAATTAGTTACAATTGGAATTTGTTCTTCCATTTTACTTTGTAATGAGGAAGGAATTAATTTTTCTAATGATTCATTGCGATTTTGTTGAATAAATTGACTATAGCCCTGCTTAACTATCGCTTCCGTTTTGTTTAAAAGACGATCCTTTAGATCTGTAACGGCAAAACGTTGTTCAAAGACAGTCTTAATACTTTCATTACTTCTCATTATTTTTTGTGCTTCCACTTGTAACCAACTGATCATTCCTGAAGAAAAAGCCTTGCTTTTCAACTTTTTCCCAAGACCTTCAGCTGTAAGCAAATAATCAACGACCATTTTTCCAAGTTGCTTAGCGAGTTCATCGTGTCTTTTTGGAATCAATCCAGGAGTAAAAGGAACACGCCAAGACCGAATTCTCACTTCTTTATATGGCCGAAATAACATTTTTATAGCAAGTGAATTGGTTAAGCCGCCTATAACAGCACCAATTATTACCATAAAAGCAATTAACAACATTGTTTGCAAATTGATAACACTCCTTTTTCCATTCACCAAATAGGCACCTATCACATAGTATACGATACGACAATACTCCCTCGCTAGTTATTCAATGTGAACCCCTTTATATTATAAAGTTCTCCCTCACTAATCAAAGGAGGTCCTTTAAATGAAGATTATTTCGCTAAGGAGTCGCCAATGGGAGCAATACCGCAGACCAATCTTGAACTTTGTTAAACGTCACGATAAAGATGAGGTGAGCTCTTGTTATTCTTGGCTTTTCAAATTGAAAAAACACCATTTACACCAGCCTGGTACTTGTATTAAGTTAGCTCTTTGGGACGGAAAAATCATTGCAGTCGCTGCCGTTTCCGATTATGGGACAACACATTCTGCATTCATTATTGCTCCTAATTATTCACAAACTGAAATTCAAATCAATCTTTTTACTTCCCTAATCAACGATCTCGGGGTCTGCTATACAAAAATTCGTTATGATGACAAACAAAAAATAAAGTATGCTCTTCAAGCTGGACTTGTTTGTTTTGCTTATTTAAGAGGAGACAAGGATCAAATTTACCTTTGGTTTGGAGGGGGACATTGGCACACAGATGACATTACTGAAAAAGAAGCGTAACAGGGGGTGTCTTTGACTTTTCCTAACAGTGAGCACTGAGAAAAGGGTTCTTTTTTCGCCGCTTCGTATAACACCCATTAGCTTTCAGGTGCTACAGTATAAGAAAGCGCTTTAAATGAAATGAGGGAGGATAACTTTGTTAGTACATTTTCAGTGGAAAGATTTACGTAATAACCTTTTACGACGCGAGTGGGCGTTTTCATTCTTCCATGAGGGACAATATATGACCGGTATTTATTATAAGAATGGCTCCATTAAGTGGGGGGACTCTAATGTTTCCGCTCAAAAGAAAGAAAAGCTTGAACCGTATGTTCATGACTTAATGCTTTATCATGTGTATGAACAACACTAACGAATAAAATATAGCCACTCACCACATTCTAATAGGTAAAGGAGTGGTCATATGGGAAAAGACAAAGGGTCAAATTATGAAGGCCGCGATAAAAAATTCGTCGATGTTGATCGAATGATAAATGAAGGCCTTGGTGGAGGCACAACTCACGGTCGCCAATCTGGAATTATCGAAGAGTCTCGTGGTGACTTAGAACAAGAAGATCCTCCAGCTAAATCATAACTTTAAAGTCGGGAGTGTCTAACAATGGTAAGACTCTCCCGACTTTTTTGGTTTCTATTGTTACATTTACTAATTTGAAAAAAACCTATTGTTCACTAACAAGGTGTACCGTTGCAATTCCACAATGGCTGCACTCTAAATAATGCGGGCACTGTTCTTCTTTTAAATCAGTGGCAATCCCATTGCTTCTTTTAGTTAAATCTATTGGCAAATAAGCGTCGTATTTTTCGTAATAATCCATAATTCTCCCGTAATCAATTTGCTGTTCTTCACATTGCGTACATCGAATTTCTAAAGTAGTCATTCCATTACAAACTGGACACATCCCCATCGTTTTATCTCCTTGTATACAAAGAAGAGGTGAGCGAACTCACCCCTTCTAATCCATAATCTTATTATTGTTGTGTTCCGCCCATTTGTTGTTCAGCCATTTGAACTAGGCGCTTAGTAATTTCTCCACCTACAGACCCGTTTGCACGAGATGTAGAGTCTGCTCCAAGGTTAACACCGAATTCAGAAGCAATTTCATACTTCATTTGGTCAAGTGCTTGTTGTACACCAGGTACAAGCAATTGGTTTGAATTGCTGTTGTTGTTACTTGCCATGTGTCTCACCTCCTTGTGTACTTATAGTGTGGTTATTTTCAATTTAGATATGTAAAAAAACCATTGATAATTTATGGAAATTAGTATTAACAGTATTAAGAAGGGGGTGTCTCAAAGGCCAAAAATAGACCTTTTGAGACCACCCTGATAAGTTTATTGGAATATACCAAAAGTTGGTGACCTGCCAAAATGAATAAGCTACATGATGTGTAGAAGCCATTCATTAGACAGGATAAACAGGATGTTTTCGATCACTAAATTGTATTTGCTTTGTTGAGTAAGCATTGAAACGTTTCATTAACTCTTCACGCAGATCATTCCCTTGTACAATGCCATCGATAACTAGCTCAGAAGCTAACCGGAAAACATCAATATCTGCTTTATATTCTTCACGCTTCTGCTGAATAAACGATTTACGTTCTTCTTCTTTCAGCTCCTTTATTTTGTTCGCATACACAGCATTTACTGCTGCCTCTGGTCCCATTACGGCAATTTGCGCTTGCGGAAGCGCTAAACAACAGTCTGGTTCAAAAGCGGGGCCCGCCATTGCATACAAACCAGCTCCATACGCCTTTCGAACAATAATGGAGATTTTTGGAACAGTCGCTTCTGACATTGCTGCAATCATTTTGGCACCATGACGAATAATACCAGCTCTTTCCACTTTTGTTCCTATCATAAATCCAGGAATATCAGCCAAAAATAACAGTGGGATATGGTACGCGTCACAAAGTGAAATAAATTTCGCAGCTTTATCAGCTGAGTCATGGAATAGAACGCCTCCTTTTGCCTTTGGCTGGTTGGCGACAATCCCTATTACACGGCCATCTAACCTTGCAAAGCCCGTAATTAATTCAGAAGCAAATAGCTTTTTTATTTCAAAAAATGTATCCTCATCAATAATTCTGTTAATTAAATCGTACATATTAAAAGGGGCATTTTGATTAGTAGGAATAATGTCATCAATGCTTTTTTCAAATGCTTTCACTTCTTTTGTCTTTGTTATGTTGGAAGCTTCTTTATAACTTGATGGGAAATAACTCAAATAGTCTCTTGCTAATGTAATGGCTTCTTGCTCTGAAGCAGCTAGGATATCTCCGCATCCCGAAACCGAACAATGCATTTTCGCTCCACCCATTTCCTCAAGGGATACCCTCTCTCCAATTACCATTTCAGCCATACGCGGAGAGCCGAGGTACATAGACGCGTTGCCATCTACCATGATCACCGTATCACAAAAGGCTGGAATGTATGCTCCTCCTGCTGCTGATGGACCAAATAACAAACATAATTGAGGGACTCTTCCAGATAACTTCACTTGATTATAAAAAATCCGACCTGCTCCCCTCCTTCCAGGGAACATTTCCACTTGGTCTGTAATGCGTGCCCCAGCAGAATCCACTAAGTACAACATTGGCACATGAAGCTTTTCTGCTGTTTCTTGAATTCGAATTATTTTTTCAACCGTTCTCGCTCCCCACGAACCGGCTTTCACCGTTGAATCGTTTGCCATCACGCATACCGTTTGACCATTAATTTGTCCTATCCCTGTAATAACACCATCTGCTGGTAAACCCGGTACTTTATAATTAGCAAATAAACCATCTTCAAGCTCCGTTCCATCATCAAGTAGAAGTTTTAGTCTGTCTCGTACAAATAACTTTCCCTTTGCTTCATTCATCCTGTGGTATTTAGGTGCGCCACCTTGTTTAATTTCGTCGACTTCATTTTTCCACTTTTTCTCAAGAGACACTTGTATCCCTCCTACTCCCCTTTGTAATTTGGTTTTCTTTTTTCTTGAAAAGCAAGCAAGCCTTCGCGGCGATCCTTTGTAGAAATCAATTTTTCATATGCATTCCGCTCTATCGTTAATGCAGTCTGTAGATCCACTTCTAGTCCTAGATCAATGGACCTCTTCGCTTGCCTAACGGCGACTGGACCGTTACTAGCAATCTTTCTAGCGATTTCAAACGCTTTTTGTAACACGTTTTCTTGTTTTTCTACGTGTTCGACTAACCCAATTTGCTTAGCTTCGATTCCAGATACTCTAGAAGCTGTAAAAATAAGCTCCTTTGCTTTTCCTACTCCAATCAATCGTGATAGTCTCTGGGTTCCCCCAGCACCCGGAATAATCGCCAAAGAGGTTTCTGTTAAACCATAAATAGCCGTTTCACTACCAATTCGTAAGTCACAAGCTAATCCTAGCTCTAAACCACCACCTAAGGCACTTCCATTCATTGCCGCAATGGTTGGCTGCTTTAATGAAGCAATACGATTTATAGTCATTCCTATTTTTTGTACAGCAAACCGAACTTCTTTTTCATCCATTTTATTTCGTTCTTTTAAATCAGCTCCTGCACAAAATACGTTTGAATTCTTACTCGTAAAAATAATTACTCTTACCTGTTTTGAATTTTCTACACTTGATAAAAAATCGTTAAGTTCACGTAATAGTTGAATTGAAAGCGAATTGGCTTTCGTTGGTCGATTAAGAGTTGCCAAAATAACGCCTTGTTCATGTTCTTCTACTAAGAGCGACTTCATTTGACAGCCCTCCTTACCTTTTTTGAGCGATTGCTACTTGCAGGCGATGACTAGGTAGTGTTCGTTTTAATCTTTTTTGAATCCATACAGCACAAGCTGTAATCTGCTCTAAATCAACTCCTGTCTCTACTTTCATTCCATTAAACATGTAAATCATATCCTCAGTTGCAAGATTTCCTGTTGCCCCTTTAGCATATGGACATCCCCCCAGACCCCCAACCGATCCATCAAAAGCACGGACTCCAAGTATATATGCTGCATAAACATTGGCTAATGCAGTGCCACTTGTATCATGTGGGTGGAAGGCAATATTAGTAAGTGGAATATGACCTGAAACTTTTTTTACTGTTTCTACAACTTGGTTTGGTGTCGCAACTCCAATTGTGTCACCTAATGAGATTTCGTTTACACCCATTTCCATTAATTGAGATGAAATAGACAAAACTTTATCGACATTCACAGCTCCTTCGTACGGACATCCAAAAACAGTTGAGACATAGCCACGGACTGATTTTCCAGCGCTTTTAGCTTCCCTAACGACTTTCTTCAAAACAGGAATTGTATCATCAATGGTTTTATTTATGTTTTTTTGATTATGCGTCTCACTTGTTGATAGAAAAACCGCAATCTCATCAATTCCAGCCTCTAGCGCTCGTTCTAATCCGTGTTCATTTGGTACAAGTGCTCCAAAAGTTACATGCTCTTTTTTCTTCACACCTTTAACAACCTCACTTGCATCTGCTAGTGCTGGAATCCACTTAGGATGGACAAAGGAAGTTAGTTCAATGTAGGGAAGTCCCGTTTTTACTAATTGATTCACCCATTCAATTTTAGCTTCTGTGCTTACAATCTCCTTTTCATTTTGCAATCCATCTCTTGGTCCTACTTCGCGAATGTTTACATCAATTATTCTCATCAACTCACTTCCCCTAATAATTAGATCTTATTCAGTCAAGCTCTATCAACGCTTCTCCTTCATCAACAAATGTTCCCTCTTCTTTTAAAATGGCACGCACGATCCCTTTCTCAGTTGATTCAATCGGAATTTCCATTTTCATAGACTCCAAGATTGCAATTTCTTGCCCTTCTGTAACGGTATCTCCGACAGCTACAATAATTTTCCACACATTTCCTGCCATAGTAGTTGTCACTTTTTTCATTGTCCTCACTCACCCTTTTTTGTGAAAATCAGAAACAAAAGCAGTTGTCACTTCTCCTGCTTTGAAGACAGGATGGGATAATACATCTAAAAGCATAGGAATGTTTGTTTTTATTCCTTCAATTCGGTATTGTTCTAATACCGTTGAGATTTTAGTTATTGCCTCCGATCGACTATCTCCTTTTGCTATTAGTTTTGCGATCATCGGATCGTAATAAGGGGTTACAACAGTCCCTTTTTCTACGGCACATTCATGGCGAATGCCATCTGCCATTGGCAAATGTACATTTGAAATAGTTCCAGGTGACGGATAAAATGTCTTGGGATCTTCGGCATATATCCGAACCTCAATGGCATGCCCTTGTTGCTTAATGTCCTTTTGTTTAAATGGCAAGCTTTCTCCAGCTGCTATACGAAGCTGCCACTCTACTAAATCGATTCCTGTTATTTCCTCCGTTACAGGATGCTCTACTTGTAACCGGGTATTCATTTCTAGAAAATACACTTGTTTTTCGTCATCAACTAAACACTCAATTGTCCCAGCATTTGTGTACCCTAGTTTTTTTACAGCGTCTGTCGCCAATTTTCCCATCTTTCTACGAAGCTCCTCATCTAAAAAAGGAGATGGTGACTCTTCAACTACTTTCTGATTCCTTCTTTGAACAGAACAGTCCCTTTCCCAAAGGTGAACCACATCTCCTTTTTGATCTGCTAAAATTTGAATTTCAATATGTCTTGCTCGGTCGATTGCTTTTTCAGCAAACATCTCACCGTTACCAAAGAACATTTCAGCTCTTTTCTGGTTTGACGAAAAGACTTTTCTTAACTGTCCTTCGTTTTCCACTTTCTGCATTCCAATGCCGCCACCCCCAGCCGAGGCTTTAAGCATAATCGGATATCCAAGTTGACTAATTGCTTGCACCAACTCTTCTTCATCTTCTGTTGCTACTTCTGTACCAGGAATAACTGGAAATCCCGCATTTTTCATTGCTTTACGTGCTTTTACTTTTTCACCCATTAGTGCAATCATCTCAGGTTTAGGTCCAATAAAAACAATAGCCTCGCTTTGGCACCTTCTAGCAAAATCAGCGTTTTCAGATAGCAATCCATATCCAGGATGAATGGCATCTACCTGACTTTTTTTGGCTATTTCTATGATTTTATTAATATTTAAATAACTTTCTTGTACTCTGGGAGGGCCAACTACATATGATTCATCGGCCATTTGTACATGTAGAGCATTTTGGTCAGCTTCTGAGTAAATAGCTACCGTTTTCACGCCAAGCTTTTTGCACGTTCGAATAATGCGAAGTGCTATCTCCCCCCGGTTAGCGATTAACACTCGAGTAAACATCTAACTCCTCCAATCTCAAAAACAACCTAATTGCCTTGCTATGACAAGACGTTGTATCTCAGAAGTGCCTTCACCAATTTCCATTAATTTGGCATCTCGCAACATCCGTTCAACTCCATATTCGCGCATATATCCATAGCCCCCATGAATCTGCAATGACGCGTTACACACTTTTGTCGCTGTTTCAGAAGCGAACAATTTCGCAAAAGCTGCTTCTTTAGAAAACGACTTATTCTTATCCTTGAGCCAGGCTGCCTTTAGAACCATATTTCTTGCTAACTCTATTTCCATTGCCATATCAGCTAGCTTAAATTGAATTGCTTGAAAATTGGATAACGTTTTCCCAAACTGCTTTCGTTCTTTTGCATAAGCGAGAGCCTTATCAAAAGCTGCTTGAGCAATACCAACTGCTAATGAGCCAATCGATATCCTTCCTCCATCCAATGTGTAAAGAAATTGTTTAAAGCCTTTTGATGGATCACCTAATAAGTTTTCTTTTGGGACTCGCACATCTTCTAGGACTAATTCACACGTATTGGAAGCTCGAACTCCCATCTTGTCGTAATCGCACCGAATGTGAAAGCCTTCAAGCCCTGTCGGAACAATGAATGCAGATATGATTTTTTTCCCCGTTGAATCTTCTCCTGTCACAGCAGTAACAATTACACTTCTTGCGTAGCCTGCATTGGTAATCCAGCACTTTTCTCCATTAATGATGAATTCATCTCCATCAAGGACTGCAGTTGTTCTCGTCCCTCCAGCATCTGAACCTGCATTAGGTTCTGTTAACCCAAATGAGCCAAGAGCTTCTCCTTTTGCTAGTGGGGTAAGATATTTTTGTTTCTGCTTTTCTGTTCCGAAATAATAAAGCGGACTTGCTCCAAGTGAAACCGCAGCTGCATAACTTAAACCAGTCCCCCCACAGGCACGACCAATTTCTTCAACTGCAATCGCATACGTAATTGTATCGGCTCCAGCTCCACCATATTCTTCAGGAAAAGGCAAACCTAAAAGGCCTAGCTCTCCCATTTTTTTAAATACTTCTTTCGGAAATGTTGCATCTTTATCCCACTTTTCTGCATATGGGGCTATTTCAGATCGAGCAAAATGGCGTACCATATCCTGGACGATGCTTTGTTCTTTTGTTAACTCGAAATCCATTCCCTTTCCCCCTTCGATGTGTTGAGCGGTCGCTCACTTTGAAGTACCTAATCCAACTATACGTCAGATATACGAATAGCATGACAACAATGTAAGCGTTAACATAAAATACTGTTTGTGAGAGGGCCAATAAAAAAAGGTAGAGCTGTCTAAATAACAACCCTACCTTCCATTATCCATATAAAACTTTTTAACTTGTTACATACACTTGTAGTTTATTCAAAAGTTCCTTTAACTTTCACTTCACCATTCTCAATCATAACCTGTCCGTTCGCGACAACCGTTTCGATTTGAAGATTTTTTGATAAAATCACAATATCAGCATCATTTCCTACTGCAAGCTCTCCCTTGCCTTTTAAATTCAATGCGTTAGCAGGGTTTTTAGTTATAACGTGTAGTGCCTTCTCTAGTGGTACCTCTTCACTCAATACTGCATCTCGAACTTCTCCAAAAAGAGATTTTATGTCTCCAATTTGTAAGCCAATTAATCTTCCTTGATCATCAAATGCAGGTAAACTTCCTTGGGCATCAGAAGTAAACGTAATTTGCTCTAATGGTACACCTTCATCCAAAAGAAACTTCAAGGCACGGCTGCATTTTACTTCTCCTTCTTCCAAGAACGCTGGAACCGTACTCGTAGTAAAATCAACAAATCCTCCTTTTTTGGCGTACTCTACTCCGGCTTTAAATAAAGTAGCATTACGATTAATATGAGTTGGGATAAATTGTGAGATCGGAATATCGGTTTGAGAGATCACTTCCTCCAATAAGGAAAGAGTTTGATAACTGTCACCGACATGCACATTCACCTTGCCGCCTTTTCCAGCCAACATCCCTCCTATTCTTGCCTCTGCTGCAATCCTGCTAATCTCTTCAACGGTTGGCTGTGAAGATCGATGATCTGCAATTGCAACCTCCCCGACTCCGATAATTTGATCAATGAGCATTAGATCACTTTGGATCGAACCGGTTACAGGCTTAATTGGGACTTGGTAAGAGCCTGTATGGACATAGCAAGAAATTCCCTCTTCCTCGAGACCTTTTGCTTTTGCAATTAAGTCTGGCATCGTTCTACTCGTTCCATCTGTTCCAATTACCCCGACAATGGTTGTTACTCCTGCTGTCGTAGCTTGACTAAGCATCAGTTCTGGCGTACGAGTATGAAAGCCCCCTTCTCCGCCACCACCAGTAATATGAACATGGCCATCAATAAACCCCGGGACAATATAGGAACCTTCCCCATTTACTATTTGAACATTTATGTTTAAGCTAGTTACATCAATAGCGTCCTCTATTGCTATAATTTTTCCTCCTGCCACCAACAGATCTTTTTTTCCTTTATAATTAGGTGAGTAAATTTCACCTTGTTTTATTAACATTAACACTTATTTCACTCCATCCTTCATCTAATTCAATGTTACTTAAGTATAACAAATTTTCGATTCGTTAAAATCTTATCTAGCCTATGTTTTAATGAATGGCTGTTTTCGTAAAGAGTGTTGCTGTGAAGAAATGTGTTTTCTCGTAGTGAAATGGAGCGGAAGTCACTCGACTCCTGCGGGATGAAGAGGAAGGCCACTGAAAAAGGTAATGTTCTTCTCCTTTTTCAGTGGCCTAATGAATAAAAAAATTCATAATAAAATTGATGAGAATCGCTAGCTCTATTTTTTTCGAATAGTAATTTGTGAATTAACACAGGCCAAAAACAATATTACATAACCTCTTAGCAAATACTAAAAAAATTGAAACCATCATCCAATGCACTGCGTAAAACATAAATATGTATTTGAAAGGAGATAAGAAATGAGCTTTCTCATTGCACTTGGCTTAATAATTGTTTTAGTGTTATTTTGGGTCTCTAGTTACAACAGTTTAGTGAAATACCGTAATTGGGTGGAGGAATCCTGGGCTCAAATTGATGTTCAGTTAAAAAGAAGATTTGACTTAATTCCTAACCTTGTTGAAACAGTAAAAGGCTATGCTAAACATGAACAAGAAACATTAGCTAAAGTAGTAGAGCTTAGGAATCAAATTACTGCTCCTGGAAATAGTCGTCAAGAACAAATTGAAGCTAACAATGAGTTATCTGGTGCACTTAGGCAACTTTTTGCGTTGCGAGAGGCCTACCCAGATTTAAAAGCAAGTAACAATTTCAATATGCTTCAGGAGGAACTTTCCGGAACAGAAAACAAAATCGCCTATGCAAGGCAGCTCTACAACAAAACTGTAATGGAGTACAATACAAAGATTCAATCAATCCCAACGAATTTAGTTGCTTCGGTTCATAATTTTTCAAGACGCGATATGCTAGAAATTCCTACTGAACAACGTGAAAATGTAAAAGTACAGTTTTAGAATGGAGAAATGCAATGATTCTCTATAAACAAATCGAGCGAAATAAACGAAATACGGTGTTTATTGTAGCAGGGTTTATTATTTTTGTTTTAACAGTTGGAGCTTCGCTAACCTATATAACCTCTGGTGATTATTATAGTGGGATGTTCCTCGCCGCCCTTATCGGCGGAGGGTATACAATCATGATGTTAGTATCAAGCACAAATGTCGTGATGAGAATGAATCATGCAAAAGAGTTAAAATCAAAAGAAGATGATCCTTTTTTATGGCATACAGTTGAGAATCTTGCTATGGCAGCAAGAATTCCCATGCCGAAGATTTTTATTATCCAAGATCAGAGTCCGAACGCTTTTGCTACTGGCACTTCCCCTAAAAGTGGTGCTGTTGCTGTCACAACTGGACTCATGGATCGTTTAAACCGAGAAGAAATTGAAGGGGTCTTAGCACATGAAGTTGCTCACATTCGTAATTTTGATATTCGCTTAGCTACGATTGCCGTTGCTCTCGTATCAGCTGTCGCTATTTTAAGTGATCTTGGTTCACGAATGATGTTTTTTACTCGCAGAAGTCGTAACCAAAAGCAACATCCCGCTTTACTGATTGTTGCTCTTTTGTTATTAATTCTTGCCCCAGTTATATCTACATTAATTCGTTTCGCCATTTCACGAAATCGAGAATTCTTAGCTGATGCAGGTGCAGCCGAGCTAACGAGAAATCCTTATGCGCTCGCATCAGCCTTAAGAAAAATAACAAGTGTTGAAACTCCCGTACAAGAGGCATCAAGTACGTCAGCTCCATTATATTTTGCAGACCCTCTAAAGAAAAGAGCAGCCCAGCTTTTTTCAACGCACCCACAGCCCGAAGAACGAATTCGCAGGCTTTCAAACATGTAATTTTTTTGCGGATTCGATACGTCCTTTAAAAGCCTTGAGAGAAGTTGTTCCCCTCTCAAGGCGAATAGCGAACAAAGCCATACCAGCGCTGTTCACGACTTTGAGAGACACCTCCTTTCCATTCTTAAAAATCAATCCACTTGGCTTGCTTAATTTCCAAAAATTGTTGTCAGAAAATTTACTATTCATTTTTTCTTTAGTGTGATATAGTATATTCACAAAACATTTTAACAATTTAAAGGAGGAATACGTTGTGTCACGAAAGCAAGAACCAGGACGTGAGCAGTGGGCATCACGGCTAGGATTTATTTTAGCGGCTATGGGCTCAGCTGTTGGATTAGGTAATATTTGGAGGTTTTCTTATGTAGCTGGAGAAAATGGTGGTGCTGCCTTCATTTTGGTTTACCTTGTAATGATCATTTTAATCGGCTTACCAATTGTTATGTCTGAATTTACAATTGGACGTAAAGCGCAAAGTGACGCTGTTGGTGCGTTTGAAAAATTGTCTCCTGGTGGAGATCGACTCGCACCGGGTGAACCATGGAAAGCAGCTGGTATTATGGGTGTTGCTGCTGCATTTATGATTCTTTCATTTTATGGCGTTATCGCGGGATGGATTGTTTATTATTTCTTTAATTACTTAACAGGAAACCTTTGGACTGCTCCTGCAGATGGTTATGGTGCGTTCTTTGGAGGATTTATCTCTAGTCCAGGGCAACCACTTTTCTGGCAATTCTTATTTATGGCTTTAACAATTGGAATCGTTTATGTTGGTGTTAAAAAAGGTATTGAACGTTCAAATAAAATATTAATGCCATTACTTGGAATTTTACTTATTCTACTTTCTATTTATGGATTAACTCTTGGTGGCGCACAAGAAGGTTTAGCCTTTTTATTCTCTCCTGATTGGTCTGCCTTAACAAACCCTAACATTTATTTAGCGGCATTAGGTCAAGCATTCTTCTCCCTTAGTTTAGGGATGGGGGCATTAATAACGTACGGAAGTTATTTATCAAACAAAGAGAAGCTTCCTGGTGCAGCTGTAAGTGTCGCTGGTTTAGATACAACGTTTGCTATTATTGCTGGTATTATGATCTTCCCAGCTGTTTTTGCTTTCGGTATCGAGCCTGGTTCAGGTCCTGGACTTGTTTTTGTTGTTATGCCTGATGTTTTTGACAGCTTTGCTCTTGGTGGAGTTTTTGGTCTATTATTCTTCTTCTTACTTGCAGCTGCTGCATTAACATCAGCTGTCTCATTATTAGAAGTAGCGGTAGCCTATTTCATGAGAAAATTTGCTTGGTCTCGTAAGCAAGCAGCTCTTATAGTAGGCTCATTAATCTTTTTACTCGGTATCCCTTCTTCTCTTAGTCAAGGGATCTTGTCACACATCAGTATTATTGGCGGTAGAGACATTTTAGACTCTATTGACTTTATTGCTTCCAATGTCTTCCTTCCTCTTGGTGGATTAATTATTGCCCTCTTTATGGGTTGGGGCTGGAAGAAAGCTGATGCATTACGGGATTCCGATTTCGGCAACACAAGAATTGGACATATTTGGCTATTTTTACTACGCTACATTGTACCAGTAGCCATTCTAGCTGTCTTTATTAGTTCAATTAGAGAATTTTAATAAAGAAAACGGACTCAATACTAAAAGAGGAATGTCTCCTTGTTTAGTGCCCCTGAGTCCGTTTTTTTCATATTGCAAGAAAAAAGAGACAGAGTTGGCTTTACTAATCCGACTCTGTCTCTTTTTCTATTCGACGTTCACTAGCCTTTTTTCCATTTCTTCTTGTAATAATGGAACAAATAACTTCATGCCTTGTTCAATTTTATCTGGTGTAGAATGTGTAAAGTTCAACCGTAATGTATTCTTCTTTGGGGGCCCTGCGTAGAACGGTTCACCAGGTACATATGCAACCCCTCGGTCAACCGCATCATTTAATAGAGAAGTCATATTTAGAGACTTTTCAACTTCTAACCAGAGAAACATTCCACCTTTTGGCTTAACAAAGTGAACTTCAGGCAAGTTGGCTTCTTCAAGACATTGTACCATAACCTCCATCCGGCTTTTATACACTTTTATTAGATGTTTTATATGTGCATCTAGATCATAATGTGTACATAATTGATATAGAGCTTGTTGGGACAATGAATTCGAATGTAAATCATTTGCTTGTTTTGCCTGAGCCATCATACGTATTACTTGATATGGTCCGACAATCCAACCAGTGCGTAAAGCAGGTACAGCTGTCTTCGAAAACGTACTAGTATACATAACATGCGTCCCATCATCTAAAGAAGCCAATGGCTGATACACTTCATCTTCCGTAAATTGAAGTTCACCATATGGATCATCCTCAAACACGACAACTTTGTACTTATGTACAAGGTTAATTAACTGCTTGCGTCTCTCAAGTGACCAAACACGTCCAGCCGGGTTTGAAAAAGTTGGTACTACATAAATACACTTTGGATTATGTTTCTTTATTTTACTCTCTAAATCATCTGGAAGCATCCCGTTATCGTCAGAGTCAACAGCTACAACTTTTGCTTCATACGATTTAAATACTTGTAGTGCAGCTAGATACGTTGGATCTTCCGTTAAAATAACATCTCCAGGACTTAGCATAATTCGCGAAAATAAGTCAATAGCTTGTTGTGAGCCTGTGGTAATGAGAACTTCATCTGATGTAAATCCCATTATCCCTTTTTTGCTCATCCGCTCTAATATGACTTCTCGTAAAGGACGATACCCTTCTGTCTCCATATACTGTAACGATTTTTTACCTGTTTGAAAAACCCTTGAAAATGCATCTTCAAGGCCGTCTAATGGAAACAAATCATCATCAGGCAGTCCTCCAGCGAATGAAATGACATTCCCCTTCCCTACAATTTTTAAAATATCTCTAACCGCAGAAGATTGTAAATACCGAACTCGATCTGCAAAGGCATACTTCATTTCTAGCACCTCTATTTATTTATAAAATTTAGAATATTACATCTATATTACTCCGATTTGTTAATTTGTCAATAAATCTAACTCACTTTACAAAAAGAACCTATAAATTACTTTTTCCATCACCTATAAGAATATTCTCCACATTCCCTGTTTGCCCTTATAAAGGATACTATTTAGACGCTTTAGAAACAAGAAAAAAGTAGTAGAACGTAAAATATACCCTTAAAATTAATTTAAAAAGGACTCATAATGGGCATCAGTTGAAGCACATACGTGAGCATCACCCACAATCTGTTTCAACTGTTGCCAGGCATTATAAGTCCACACAAAACTTCATCTATCCCTTATCCGTCATTGCGGCATATTGCGATTTTACAAGGTTATAGTAAGCTCCTCTACTATGCATTAATTCATCATGGGTTCCTTCTTCTAACACCTTTCCTTTCTCTAACACAATAATTTTGTTTGCATCACGTATCGTAGACAAGCGATGCGCGATCATCACTGCCGTACGATTCGCTAATAAACGCTTTAAGCCCTCTTGAATCTTTAGTTCTGTCTCTGTATCAATACTTGCTGTGGCTTCATCCAAAATGAGAATACGTGGATTTGCTAATAAAGCACGTGCAAAGGATAACAATTGACGTTCTCCTACCGAAAGGACATTTCCTTTCTCTTCCACTTCGGTATTGTAACCACCTTCTAACTTAACAATAAATTCATGTGCACCAATTGCTTTAGCAGCGTCAATTACTTCTTGATCTGTAGCATCTGGTCTCCCGAAGCGAATGTTATCCATAATGGTTCCTGCAAAGATAAATGTATCTTGCAACACATAACTTACATTAGAACGCAGCTCATCTAAACGCAGATCACGTAAATCAACTCCATCAAGGAGAACTCGCCCCTTTGTCGGATCATAAAAGCGACTCATTAAGTTCACGATTGTTGATTTTCCAGAACCTGTATGACCGACTAACGCAATAGTTTGACCAGCTTCAAATGTTAAATCAATATTTTGAAGTGCCTTTCTTGATTCATCATAAGCAAATTCTACATCCTCAAAAACAATGTTGCCCTTTACTTTGGATAGAGAAATAGCGTCTTTCTTTTCTGGTACGGACGGCTTTTCATCAAGAAATTCAAAGATTCGTTCTGATGAAGCCATACCAACGAGTAATTGATTATAAACTTGCCCTAATCTAGAAATTGGTTCCCAGAACATTCCTAAGTAAAAAGCAAATGATACAAACACCCCAATGGAGATTGTATTTAATTCAATCAAAGAAGCTCCATACCAAATTAATACGACAGCTCCTACTGCACTAGACATTTCAACAAACGGACGAAAGATTGCATTCATTCGTGTTGCGTGTTTCCAACTTTCATAGTTATCCGTATTTACACCATCAAAGAAATCCATGTTTTCTTTTTCCTGTGCATAGGCTTGTGTAACACGGATCCCTTGAATACTTTCATTTAGATGTGAATTCATTTTGGACTGTCTTACACGAACTGTCTGCCAGGATCTTCGTATTTTCCTTCTAAGTTTCGTGGAAATAAAAAACATGATAGGTAAGACAATTAAAATTAATATCGCAAGCTCAGGGCTTAATGTAAACAAAATGATGATAATCCCTACTAGCATGACAATATCCATCAATAAGTTGACTACACCATTCGTAAATAAATCTTGCATTGAATTTACGTCATTGATTACTCGGACTAGAATTGACCCTCCTGAACGTTGATCGAAGAAGCGGTGAGATAATCTCTGTATATGATTAAATAGTGCTGTCCGAATATCAAATATCATATGCTGTCCGATTTCATTCATCCATCTAATCCGAAATACATTAGCAACCCAAGAAAAAAGATAAAGTCCAAGTACAATTACAGCAAATGTATAAAGTAAGTTTAAATCGCCTGGAATAATTGCATAATCAATTGCTAATACTCCGATAAAAATAGGAACAGCTACTCTTACGGCTGTAACAATTAACATAGCAAAAATAGTTTTCGGTAAAAGCGTCCACGCATAGGGCTTCATAAAACCAAAAAGGCGAACCATCTGTGACCAATTGAATGGTTTCTCAATGATTTGTTCTGTCGTATAATGAAATCTCGATCGCTTTGTCGTTTGTTCCATAGTCTCCCCCTATGCCTGTTGTAGAACATATTCTTGATCTTGGTTTTGAATATCGTAAATTCGACGGTAAAGTCCACCAGAATTTAGCAGTTCTTTGTGCGTTCCACGCTCACAAATTTCCCCATCTTCAAGAACAAGGATTTCATCGGCATGTTTCACAGATGAAATACGGTGAGCAATAATAAAGGTCGTACGTCCTTCCATCACTTCACGAAAGGCCTTTTGAATTTTCACTTCCGTTTGCATATCTACAGCACTTGTGGCATCATCTAAGATCAAAATTTTCGGATCCATGATGATCGCTCTTGCAATTGCGATCCTCTGCTTTTGTCCGCCCGATAAACCAAGCCCCCGCTCTCCAAGGACCGTCTCATATCCATCTGGCAGTGCACAAATAAACTCATGAGCATCGGCACGTTTTGCTGCTTCTATAATTTCCTCCATCGATATATCAGGTCTTCCGTAGGCAAGATTATCGCGTATCGTCGACGAGAATAAAAACGTTTCTTGTAACACAACCCCAATTTGTTCTCTTAGATCACCTAGGGTAAACTGATCTATCGATTTACCATCAATGAAAATCTCCCCAGATGAACGTTCATAAAACCTTGTTATAAGTTGGATAATACTTGATTTACCTGAACCTGTTGCCCCGACCAGACCAATTGTTTTCCCTTTAGTCGCTTCAAAAGAGATTCCTTTAAGTGCAGATGCAGACTTTGCTCCATATGTAAGGGAGACTTCGTTGAATACAACTTCACCTACAAATTCATTACTGTTCTCAATTGGCAATGCTTCATCTTTTCTTTCTTCTTCATCGAGAATTTCTAGCAAACGTTCGCCTGATGCTTTTGATTGCGAAAACATATTAATAATGAAACCTAGATTCATAATTGGACCAATGATGTACCATACCAAACTAAAAAAGGCAACAAGTTCACCAGGCTGCAAGCTACCTTGTATTGTTAAATATCCACCAAATGCCAAAAGAAAAACAGCCGATAAATTTCCTAAAAGCTCCATTAACGGAAAGTAGTTGCCCCATATTTTTGAAATATCAAGATGTTTTTGTCGATAATCTTCATTTGATTTTTCGAAACGGTTTATTTCTTGATCTTCTTGAGACAATGCCTTTACAGTATGCATTCCACTTACATTCTCTTGTACTTTTGTGTTCAAACGTGCTAAAGATTTTCGAATACCACGAAATCCAGGATGGACTCGTTTATCAAATTTCCTTACAGTGATTGCTAAAAAAGGAAGTACCGCCAATGTGACAAGAGTAAGAGGGACGGAATAGTAAAACATCACAGTCATACTAAAACCAACAAGTAAGACAAAATTTACTACTTGTGCGCAACCAAAAGATAGGAAAAAACGAAATGTCTCCACGTCTCCTGTTAATCGTGACATTAAATCTCCCGTTTTTGCATTGTCATAGTAACGAAAAGGAAGATACTGGAGCTTTCTATATAAAGTATTTCTTAATTTGTAAACGGTCGTGATTCCAAAAAGATCACCAAAGTATTGATGAATATAAACTGCTCCACCTTTTAACGCCATAACCGCAACAATAGCCAAGGCTAAATATGGGATTAATTCATAATTCTCTGCCCGTACAGCATGGTCAATCGTAAACTGTAAGATCACTGGATAAAGAACCGTCATACCAGTAACAATTAATAGCGCTAACAACGACCAAATAAAATAACTTTTGTAAGGCCAATAAAATTGTTTCAGCCGTTTAAATGTTTCCATAGTCACTCCCCCGTTCATTATTCATTCTACAATCTAATATTTAGCATCTCGAATAAAAATTGACTACCATTAATACTACTCCTGTAGTCAAGAATTCGTCAATATTATATTTAAATTTTCTGTAATTTCAAAAACCTTTCATTGTTAAATAAAACAGGTAAGCTCAGGGAAAGGAGCTTACCAATGGATTATTAGAAAAGGATTTGAGTACTTAAATAAGGAAAGGGCGACCTTTTACTTTAATAGTGCGAACATCCTTGCGATGGCTTCTCTCGTCGTGCGCATAAAGGAGAAACCCGCTCCTTTAAGCTTAAAACATTTCGACGGTTTCGCTCATCGCTTCGAGTTAATGAAAAAAGGAAAGGGCGCCTTTTACTTTAATAGTGCGAACATCCTTGCGATGGCTATGCTCGCCGTGCGCATAAAGGAGAAACACGCTCCTTTAAGCTTAAAACATTACGACGGTTTCGCTCATCGCTTTGAGTTAATGAAAAAAGGAAAGGGCGCCTTTTTTCATTAACTCTACAGATATTTTCTATGGACTTTTTTTCCGTCGTAGACGAAGGAGATTTCTTTTTCGTTTATAATTGTTTCGATATGAACAGGGCGTCCCCATAGTTGGAATAGATATGGGAGAACTTTTTCTAAATAACCAACATCTAATTCTGTTCCTTCATAATTGTGTTTAATATAAAGCTCTCCATTTTTTAAATAATCGCCGTCTGTAATGACTAGATATGGAAACCCTCCGTTTACTCGAGATTGAGCTAGTTGATCTCTTACTTGTTCCCATTGTTTATCAATTATTTTGTAATCAGCACCTTGTTTTTGAAACAGGTACATGTCTTCTCGTGTAACGAGGTCCTTCGTTAAATAGTTTCTAATGAAGGAGATATCTGACTCAATTTCTCGAACTTCAAACATCTTTTCTCGACCACTACCTGGGGTTACACCTTGACGTTCTTGCATATCTTTTGTCGGATTGTTATATCTTTCTTCAATATCTTCAAATATTTTCAAACCTAAATAATATGGGTTAATTGTTGTTTTCGATGGCTGTACAACGCCCGCATTTAATTTAGCAAACTCAATGGTTTCTTCACTAGTTAAATCCATTTCTCGAAGGATACGTTGATGCCAATATGACGCCCATCCTTCATTCATGATTTTTGTTTCTAATTGTGGCCAGAAATATAACATTTCCTCTCGCATCATTGTTAATACATCACGCTGCCATGGTTCTAGTTCTCTACTATACTCCTCGATAAATAACAATATATCTTTCTCAGGATTTGGAGGGAAATGTTTCTTTCTCGGCTTAGGTTTTTCCGTTTTCTTCTTTTCATCAAGAGCCCATAAGTCATCATACTCTGTTGTTTTCTTCGCCGGTTCTAGCTCATCTTCGTCCTCCATGCTCCAATTCAGCTTTGGACGTAAAATACTTGGGTCAATATGTTCCTGTATAGCTAAAACTGCGTCCAGGAAATTTTCCACTTCTTCTTTACCATGTACATGCTCATAGTGAGCAATACGTTCGGCTGTTGCACTCATACTTTCCACCATGTCTCGGCGAGTATTTGAAAACCTAACATTATTCTTAAAGAAGTCACAATGAGCTAGAACATGGGCAACAATTAATTTATTTTGGATAAGAGAATTGCTGTCTAATAAAAATGCATAACAAGGATCAGAATTAATTACAAGTTCATAGATTTTGCTAAGTCCCAAATCATATTGCAGTTTCATTTTATGAAATTGCTTACCAAAGGACCAATGACTATACCTAGTTGGCATCCCATAAGCACCGAATGTATAAATAATTTCAGCTGGACAAATCTCATATCTCATCTCGTAAAAATCGAGCCCAAACCCCTCGGCAATTTCTGTAATTTCAGCAATAGAGTGTTCAAGTTGCTTCCAATTTTCCGACGACATTCGAATCCCTCCTTGAACGTGCTTTCTTTCAATTTATGATGAGTAAATACAAATCATGAGTACAACTGCTCTTATTTCTTTTAAAAACAGTAAAAAAGCTACCAAGATTGGTAGCTTTTTTACTATTAAATTAGCTCGTGAACTAGGCCCATGACTGCTTGTTTTAACTGTTCCAGCGATTTTTGGCTCTCTTCTAAAGTTTCTTTATTGACTCCAAAATAAAATTTAATCTTCGGTTCAGTTCCTGATGGACGAATGCAGAACCAAGATCCGTCCTCTAAAATATATTTTAATACATTAGATGGTGGCAATTCGATAGTACTCTCAACACCTGTTAATGCATTCTTAGATTTGCTTGACTTATAGTCTTCAATCGTTACAATCTTGTTTCCATCTAGATCATTCGGTGGAGTTTCTCGGAAAGAAGTGAGAATTTGATTAATCTGCTCAATTCCCGCTTTTCCTTTTAAAGTTAATGATTCTAGTCCTTCTTGGTAATAACCGTATTTTTCAAAAACTTCAATTAGCCCATCGTACAAGTTCATATCACGTGATTTGTAGTACGCAGCTAACTCTGCAGCTAATAGGCAAGCTTGAACAGCGTCTTTGTCTCTGACAAAGTCGCCAATTAAGTAGCCATAGCTCTCTTCATATCCAAACAAGAAACTATGTTCACCTGATTGTTCATATTGTTTAATTTTCTCACCAATAAATTTGAAGCCAGTTAACGTGTCAACCGTTTTCAAATTATATTCATCTGCAACCGCTCTACCAATTTCAGATGTAACAATCGTTTTTAACACAACGCCATTAGCAGGCAAGATTTGTTGTGCTTGTTTTTGAGACAAAATATAGTCTAGCATTAAGGCACCTGTTTGGTTTCCTGTTAAAACTACATAATCACCTTCACGGTTTTTAACCGCTACACCTACACGATCACCATCTGGATCAGTTGCGATTAACACATCAGCATCAAGCTTCTTCCCGTGCTCAATTGCTAATTCAAAAGCAGCGTGCTCCTCTGGATTAGGGGATTTCACTGTTGAAAAATTAGGATCAGGCAGTTCTTGCTCAGGAACAACTATTACTTGTGAAAAACCACTACTCTCTAAGACGCGTCGAACAGGAATATTAGCCGCTCCATGTAGAGGTGTAAAAACGACCTTTACCTTGTCACCAAATTGTTCAATGATATCTTTTTGAACAATAATTGACTGTAGCTTCTCATTATAAGCACTATCAATATCATCTGAAATTACTTGAAGTAAACGACTTCCTTTAAGGTCTAATTCTTCAGCAACTTCAATTTGAAGTTCATCTTCAATTTCATTTACATAGCGGACAAGCTCATCTGCAGGCCCTGGTGGCAATTGTCCACCATCTTCACCATACACTTTGAATCCATTGTATTCAGGTGGATTATGGCTGGCTGTAATAACAATTCCTGCGTATGCATTTAAATGGCGCACAGCAAAAGAAAGCTCAGGTGTTGGGCGTAGCTCATGAAATAAATACGACTTAATGCCATGCTTTCCTAATGTAAGTGCCGATTCTAAAGCGAACTCTCTAGACTTATGTCTAGAATCAAATGCAATTGCCACTCCACGTTCTTTTGCTTCCGTACCTGCCTTTTCAATGAAGCGTGCTAGACCTTCAGCCGCTCTTCGAATCGTATATGTATTCATTCGATTTGGTCCTGGACCGATTTCACCTCTCATACCCCCAGTTCCAAACTCTAAATCTTTATAAAAGCAATCTTCAAGCTCTACTTCGTTATCTTTCTTCTCAATTAGCGCTTCTTTCCATTCTTCTTCTAAAGCTGAAAAATTGATCCACTTTTCATATTGATCTTTCCAAGTCATTTTCTTCCTCCTAATTCATGCAGTATGTCATATATTATAGCATTTCAATTCTACCCCAGGACCTAATTATCCTTTAAAATTCCAAAAATAAAAGTAAAAGATAAAAAAATGAAATGAAAAAGAGGCACAGAAAAAGGTCAACATCACCTTTTTCTGTGCCATTTGAACATGCGCTTCTTTCTACTTATTTATTAAATACTGGAATATTATTTAAACTTCGCTGTAGCTCTGATGGAAGAGGTTGTTCTAGATGAAAATGATCTTTTGGGTCTCGATTTGCTTCTGAAACAATCGATCCATCAACTGTGAATAATATTTGATTTCTGTAAATATGATCTCCTTTTTCTGCTTCAATCATTGCAATCCACGTTCCAGGTACAGAAAACACTATATCCGTTTCGTAAAGACCACCTTCTACCCGACTAAATACTTTTTTTATATGATGAACGGTATCTGGTCGATCGAATACAGCAGTAACGGTTGCATTTTCAATAGCACTTCCAAACTCATCCTCTAGAAAAACATGAAAATCTGTTGCTTGTCCTGTCTGAAAAAAATCATCAGCCCCTGCAAATGATAACGTCCAATTCGTTTCAATCTTTTCCGTGCTTGGTAATGTGGCAAGCAAATAAGAGGAAAGGACTAAAATACATACCAGACTTAGCATAAGCATTGGTCTCTTCTCTAATGGTTCCCTCTCTAGTCTCATCAAGCTGACCTCCCTTATGAGTCACCATTCAGCCTATCCAAACTAGAGAGGAGGTAAACATAAAATTACGATTGTTTATAATTTATCGAATAAATGTCGTGCCTACGATCACGTAATTGATTCACACTACCAGCACGTCGATTTCTTCTAAGTATCTCTAAATCAACGTCACCTACCACGACTGTTTCTATGTTCGCTTGGCACTCACCGACAATTCCATCACGGGCAAATGTAAAATCAGAAGGACTAAAAATCCCTGATTGTGCATATTGAATATCCATGTTTTCTACATCTGTTAAATTACCAACCGTTCCAGATAAGACCGTGTACACCTGATTTTCAATAGCTCTAGCTTGAGAACAATACCTAACGCGAAGGTACCCTTGACGATCATCTGTACAAAATGGCGTGAAAATAATATTTGCTCCTTTATCAACGGCGATCCTTGCTAACTCGGGAAATTCAATATCATAACAAATTTGAATCGCAATTTTTCCGCAGTCAGTATCAAATACATTTACATGGTTTCCACCAGATATCCCCCAAAATTTTCGCTCATTTGGAGTAATATGAAGTTTGTACTGCTTTTCAATTGTCCCATCTCGTCTAAATAAATAAGCAATATTATAAATTTTTCCTTCTTCTTCAACAAAGTGTGAACCACCAATAATGTTAACGTTGTATTTAACAGCAAGCATCGTAAATAGTTCAATATAATCCTCTGTAAACTCCGTTAATCGTCTTATCGCAAGACTTGGACTTTTCTCAGGTAAGAACGATAGCAGTTGCAATGTGAAAATTTCAGGAAATACGGCAAAGTCCGAATGATAGCTAGCTGCAACATCCGTATAGTATTCACATTGAATAGCAAAATCCTCAAAAGATGAAATTTTCTTCATTGCATACTGAATCGTTGTGATTCGAACAGGGAACGATGTTTTAAATTGTCGTTTTGGAACTGTAGGACGATAGTCAATATTATTCCACTCCATTAACGTGGCATACCGAAGTGACGCTCGGTCGTCCTCTAAATAATTTGGATTAATACGTTTCATAATAAAGCCATTCATTACTTGAAACGTAAGAACAGGGTCATAAATGTTATGCATCGTTACTTCTTCAACATATTGCCGCGGCGTCATTTCTTTAGCGTGCTTAAAGTAATTAGGAATACGGCCACCAATAATTATACTTTTTAAGTTTAACTCCCTGGCTAAGTCTTTCCTTGCTTCATATAATCTGTGACCAATCTTCATTCTTCTGTATTCAGGGTGAACCATGACCTCAATTCCATATAAATTATACCCTTCATAATCATGGTTTGTTATATATCCATTATCCGTTATCTCATCCCATGTATGTTGGTCATCGTATTCATCAAAATTAATAATAAGACTAGAACAAGACCCAATAATTTCTCCGTCATACTCGACACAAAATTGACCTTCCGGAAAAATATCAACATGACTTTGTAAGTGTTCTCGCTCCCAAGGCTCCATATTTGGGAAGCACAATTTTGACATTTCAATAATATCATCAAAGTCATCCGGTATAATATTACGAATAATCATCTTTTTCTCAAATTTAGAAACATCTATTTTTTTAGACATCGAATCCACTCCTTTCTATCCATTCATGAAGTTTACCCTTTTTTCTTTAGGATGAACACTCTTTTGCATTTCACTCATATATTATGAATTCTCGCTTACCTAGCAAGAGCATCCTCATTAATTTCCTAGTATTAATCTTCTTATTAATTTCTTCTTTTTTCTCGTGAAATTGCTCACCAAATGTCATTAAAAAATTTTTTTAAATTTGATTGGAATGTTAAGCGCTCCCACTCGCATACACTGAAAACAACATTGTGGTCATGCCACTCAAGCGTTAGGATACCTCTATTGAACCAACTAGTATCCCCACAAAATGGTTTTTACTTTTAAAATTAATTCAGACTGGGGCGGTAAAAATGAATCGAAGTCAAGAATGTGTTGCAATGCTACTAGCAGGCGGTGAAGGGAAACGGCTTGGAAATCTAACAAAAAAACTAGCCAAGCCTGCTGTCTATTTCGGAGGTAAATATCGAATTATTGATTTCCCATTAAGTAATTGCATTAATTCAGGTATTGAAACCGTTGGCGTACTAACTCAGTATGAGCCACTCGCGCTAAATAATCACCTTGGGATTGGAACACCTTGGGATTTAGATAGACGCAACGGAGGGTTAACTCCACTTCCTCCTTTTGTTGAAAAACGAGGGGGATCATGGTATTTAGGGACGGCAGATGCCATCTACCAAAACCGTTGTTTCATTGAGCAGTATAATCCTGAATACGTTTTAATTTTATCTGGTGACCACATTTACAAGATGGATTACAGCCTAATGCTTGAATACCATAAGGAGCGTGGAGCTGATGCATCTATCTCTGTTATAGAAGTTCCATGGGAAGAAGCTAGTCGTTTCGGCATTATGAACGCAACTGATAATGGAGATATTATTGAGTTTGAAGAAAAGCCTGCAAACCCTAAAAGCAATTTGGCGTCTATGGGAATTTACATTTTCAACTGGTCAATTTTAAAATCCTATTTAAATATAGATGCACAATCAATGGAGTCTAGTCACGACTTTGGAAAAGACATAATCCCAGCCATGCTTAAAGATAATCGAAAGCTCTTTGCCTATCCGTACTCAGGGTACTGGAAAGATGTCGGAACCGTTCAAAGTTTTTGGGAAGCCAATATGGATTTATTAAATGTTCAACCCTCTCTAAAACTTAATGAGTACAACTGGCGCATCTACTCCGTTCACGAATGTCAATCACCGCAATTTATTTCACCTCAAGCTCATGTCACAGACTCTCTAGTTAATGAAGGATGTGTCATTTACGGAGAGGTTTCCAAATCTATTTTATTTCATCAAGTTGGCGTTGGCTGCCATAGTCAACTAGACCAATGTGTGGTCATGCCAAATGTCAAAATCGGTCAAAATGTTAAGTTAAAGAAAGTGATCTTAGCCGAAGGAGTATCGATTCCTGATTATACGGAAATAGAATCACCCGCTAATGAAATCATTGTAATAGATAAAGAAACCCCTATTCAAAACTACGCATCAATCCCTAGATAAAATACACTTGAGAGGACGAAATGAATGGAAAAACTTATCGGTGTCATTCAATTAGATGGTGAATTAGATTTATTAAAAGAACTTACGTATTTCCGGTGCGGGGCTGCGGTTCCATTCGGTAGTAGGTATCGTATGATTGATTTTGTACTTTCTAATATGGTTAATTCTCAAATTCAAGATATTGCCGTTTTCACAAGGCAAAAATATCGTTCACTCATGGATCACTTAGGTACAGGAAAGCCGTGGGATTTAGACCGAAAACGAGGGGGATTATTTATTCTTCCTCCTGATTGGAATGACCCTACCGATTTTTCCAGAGGAGACTTGCAGCATTTTCACAACAATAGAGACTTCTTTAACCGGGGATTAGGAGAATATGTTCTTATTACTGGAAGTCACCACATATGCAATATTGACTATAGGAAAGTATTTCAACAACACCTTAATACTGGTGCAGATGTAACCACAATCTATCAACCTGTTACCCATTTACAAAGTGAGCACTTAACCGAAAAGAAATTAGAGTTAGATGAGCTTGGAAACGTATTAAACATTACGACGGATGCACACAATTCTAATTTATTTATGGATATGTATATTATTAAAAAGTCTCTATTGTTAGAGCTAGTAGACTTCTGTATTGCTAGAAAGAAAGAAAATTTACTACTTGATGGTATTATTGCCAATTTAAATCGTCTTACTGTGCTTTCTTATGAATACAACGGATACTTATCCGTCATTAATTCAATTGAAAGCTACTATAAACACAGTATGTCTTTATTAGACATAGACGTTTATGCTCAATTGTTTTTAAATAGAAAGCCTATTTACACGAAACCTAAAGATGAACCACCAACTAAGTATGCCAAAAGCGCTATTGCTAAGGGTTCATTAATAGCAAATGGTTGTGTGATTGAAGGTACAGTTGAGAATAGCATCTTATTCCGCGGCGTTCACATACATAAAGACGCTGTCGTCCGAAATTCAATTATTATGCAACGTTGTGAAATACAAGCAGGAACCTTGTTACAGAATGTCGTACTTGATAAAGACATCATTATTTCACCTGACCGCACTTTTATTGGTGCACCAGAGAACCCATACATCGTTGCTAAGAGAAAAGTATTGTAATCCCTAAAATAATAGTTTGAAAGGAGTTAAACTGATGAATATTGTAATGGCGGCATCCGAATGCGCACCTTTCTTTAAGACAGGAGGTTTAGCAGATGTCATCGCTTCTCTTCCAAAGGCACTTGCGAATAAAAAGCATAATTTGACGATTATCTTACCGAAATACCGATCCATGCCATCAGAAATACAGAGCCAACTACAGTTTGAATCCTCATTTGATGTTTGGGTAAAGTGGAGAAAACAATATTGTGGGTTGTTTTCTTATAAACAAGAAGGCGTAACGTATTATTTTATTGATAACGAATACTATTTCAACAGAGCTCATTTATATGGCGAGCCAGATGATGCCGAACGGTTCACCTTTTTTACTCATGCCTTTTTTGAAACTCTTAACAAATTAAATCTAGTTCCAGACATTATCCATTGCCATGATTGGCAAACCGGATTAATCCCTCTCTATATCAAGGCCGGAGTCTATCAACATCCGATTAAAACTGTCTTTACTATTCATAATTTAAAATATCAAGGTGTTTTCCCCCTTTCAATCTTTGAGGAATTATTGCATTTAGACCTTGTTCATATGGGTGGGCTTGAACTTAATGGAACGATTAACTTTATGAAAGGTGCGCTAGTTCATGCAGATTGGGTTACAACTGTTAGTCCATCTTACGCAAAAGAGATATTAGACCCTTATTACGGCGAAGGCTTAGAGAAGTATTTAGCTGAAAGAATATCGAGTATTACAGGAATTGTTAATGGGATAGATGAAGAGATATACAATCCACAATCTGATCTTAATGTTTCAGTACCTTACTCTAAGAATTACGCGGAAAAAAAAGAGAATAAAAGAATAATGCAACAAGAGTTAGATCTAATCATCTCAAACGATATACCTATGTTTGTTTTAATTAGTCGTTTAGTAGAAGAAAAAGGTCTTCCACTTCTCACCCACATTCTTGAGGAGTTGTTGAGTACCGAAACCGTTCAAGTGGTCATTATGGGAACGGGAGAAGCCCGTTTTGAAGAAGCCTTTCATTCTATTTCAAACAGATTTCCTAATTCTTGTCGATTCATAAATGTCTTTCATGAAGGGCTCGCTCACAGACTTTACGCAGCCTCTGATTTCTTTCTTATGCCATCAAGATTTGAACCTTGTGGTTTAGGGCAATTAATAGCCCTTCGATATGAAAGTATCCCGATTGTTCGAGAAACAGGAGGGTTAAAAGATACAATAAAACCGTATAATGAATTTAATGGAGAAGGAAATGGCTTTTCTTTCACGAATTATAATGCCTATGACTTTTTAAACACCATCCGTTATGCCATCCATTTGTACTATCAACCTACACATTGGAACCGACTCCTAAAGAACGTCTACAAATCCAAATTAAATTGGGAACATTCTGCATCAAGCTATTTGGAAGTGTATAATATGCTAACGATGCAGGTGAATGAGGAGGAAAAACATGACAATGAACGTCGACAATCTAAGTCAGTTACTGAAAGAGAAGCTCACCTCATCATTCGGTAAAAGCCTCGAGGAAGCTACGACAAAAGATGTGTTTCAATCCATTTGTCTTATAATGAAAGATTCCATACACCCTAATTGGCAAATGACGCAGCAAACATATGATGAGAACGAAAGCAAACAAGTTTATTATTTTTCAATGGAATTTCTCCTTGGAAGAATGATTGAGACCAATTTACTTAACATGGGCCTATTAGATGTTTACAAAGAAACTTTGACATCCCTAGGGTTCAACCCAGAGGAAGTATTTAGGGAAGAACATGATGCAGGACTTGGAAATGGAGGACTAGGGCGTCTGGCAGCTTGCTTTTTAGATTCCCTTGCCTCCCTTCAACTACCTGGATATGGAATGGGCATTCGGTATAAATATGGCTTATTTCAACAAAAGGTTGTTAATGGTTATCAAGTAGAGCTACCAGACTACTGGTTAGAAGATGAGTACATGTGGGAAACAAAGCGAACTGATAAAGCAATTGAAGTTCGCTTCGGTGGTACGGTTGAGACTTCAACGATTAATGGTGAACTTCATTTTCAACATCACGACTATGAGCGTGTTCTCGCGATACCATATGATGTACCTATAGTAGGTTACGACAATAATACAGTAAATACACTTCGGTTATGGAGCGCTGAGTCAACTACGAATCACTTCCACTTTCATTCAAGCCGCGGCCATGACTACTATCACTACCTTGACTATAAACGTTCAATCGAGAAGATTTCAGAATTCCTTTATCCCGATGATTCCTATTATGAAGGGAAAATATTGCGCCTGAAACAACAATATTTCCTTGTATCTGCAGGTTTACAAAGTATCCTTCAAAGGTACAAAAAACGTAATAAACCACTAAAGGAGCTTTCAAAACATGTCGTTATCCAGATAAACGATACACATCCAAGCCTTGTGGTCCCAGAATTAATGCGTCTTTTGCTTGATGATGAGAGACTTGGTTGGGATGAGGCTTGGGCGATCACTCAGGAAACAGTTGCTTACACGAACCACACCACTTTAAGTGAAGCTTTAGAGAAATGGCCAGAAGATATGATTGAAACGTTGTTTCCAAGGCTGTACCAAATCATCTATGAAATAAATGAACGTTTCTGTAAAATGCTTTGGTTTGACTACCCTGAATTACGTGAAAAGATACCAGAAATGGCCATCTTAGCATATGGACAGATTCATATGGCTCATCTAGCGATGGTAGGAAGCTTTAGTATTAATGGTGTAGCAAAGTTACATACGAGCATATTAAAGGATCGTGTAATGAAGCCGTTTCATATTGTTTATCCTGACCGGTTTAATAATAAGACAAATGGAATCACTCATAGGCGATGGCTTCTAAATGCCAACCCAGGTCTTGCTAATGTCATTTCAGAAGCGATTGGCACTGATTGGATAAGGAAACCAGAACAGCTTGTTTCTCTTCTCCCTTATGCAACGGATCCAGCTTTTCAAGATGCAATTGCTCGCGTAAAACATGAGAACAAAAAGAAGTTAGCCACGTATATTAAACAACATTACAATCTTACAATTGATGATCATGCTATTGTTGATGTTCATATTAAACGTCTACACGGATACAAACGTCAGTTGTTAAATCTATTTCATATCATTCATCTTTATAATACTTGTTTAGAGAACCCTGATATCAAAATGACTCCACGAATCTTCATTTTCGGAGCAAAAGCAGCACCTGGTTACACATTTGCTAAACAAGTAATTAAGCTCATTAATGCCGTTGCAGAAAAGATTAATCATCATCCAACTGTTAGCAAACATCTAAAAGTTCTGTTTTTAGAAAATTATCAAGTGACATTAGCAGAACAAATCATCCCGGCGGCAGATGTCAGTGAGCAAATTTCTACAGCTAGTAAAGAAGCGTCCGGCACTGGGAATATGAAACTCATGATGAACGGTGCATTAACAATTGGAACACAAGACGGGGCCAATGTAGAGATTGGTGAGTATGTAGGAAGTGACAACATTTTCACTTTCGGTATAACGTCAGAAGAAGTATTTAATTATCAAATGCGTGGAGACTATCGTGCTAGAGATTATTATAACAATGATAGAAGATTACGAAATGTAATGGACCTTCTTGTTAATCAACATTTTTCAGGAGATGATGTTGATTTCAAGGATATCTTCTACTCGCTTCTTTATAATAATGACGAGTATTTTGTCCTGCGAGACTTTGATAGTTACCTCTCTACTCAGAATCGCGTTGATCATACGTACCAAAATCAAAGAGATTGGTTACAAAAAAGTATCGTAAATATTGCGCACTCTGGTGCTTTTTCAAGTGATCGAACAATTAGACAATACGCTGAAGATATTTGGAATATTCATCCAACCACGGTCCCAACACATCCAATTTTATAATAGGTAAGGGAGTGCCTCAAAAGGTCAAAAACAGACCTTTTTAGACACTCCCTACTTACAAACTATTTGGTTAATTGATTAAAGTTACATCTTCTTATGTCTACGGCCTTTTTAGGGTGATCTGTAATAATTGCTTCACAACCAAGCTGAATAAACCTTTTTATTTGATGGTCTTCATTTACTGTATACGGCCTTAGACGAATCCCCCTTTTTATAAGATCTTCAATTTCTTCATTTAACAAACTTTTATAATAAAAATGATACCCTAGCGTATCAACATTCCTTAAATACGGTACAGGTTCAAAAAGTGCTGCGAAAACTATAATGGCTGTTTCAAGCATAGGCGCCTGCTCTTTACATAACGCAATCACTTTGTGATCAAAAGATGATATAATTACTTGCTCTTCTAATCCGTGTTTTTCTATTAACGGAAAGATAATAGACGCTGCCTTATGTCTATCACTGATTTGGCCTTTAAGCTCAATATTTAATACGATAGATTGGTCCTTTAACCACACTAAGACTTCTTCAAGTGTTGGAACTTGTTCGTTTTTATATGTTTGGCTAAACCAAGCGCCTGAGCTTAATTTCTTTATTTCTTCTACCGTGTGGCTTTGAACGAGTCCAGACCCTGATGTTGTTCTATCTAATGTTTCATCATGAATAACGACAGGTACTTCATCTAATGTTAGCTGGACATCAAGTTCAATTCCATCGGCATTTGCTTTTACAGCAGCTTCAAAAGCCGCCATTGTATTCTCAGGATACTGACTTGAGAAACCGCGATGCGCGAAAACTTTTGTCTGATTCATCTTGATTCCCCCTTTTACTTTACAAATATAAAGAACACTATTCTATAGAAAAGGTACCTTTTTCTTCTTTCCCCCAAAACATTCTTCCAAAATCATTAGATTGTAATAGTCCCACTCCTTCAGGTGTCCCTGTAAAAATAAGATCACCTTCAGCTAATCCAAACCATTCTGTACATTCATCGATAATCTCTTGAAAGTCAAACAACATATCTCGAATATTCCCTTTTTGAACCAATTGCCCATTCAATTCGAAAGCAAAATCTGTGTTCGCACACCCCTCTTGACTAAATTCCCAGAAATCAGTAATAATAGCCGAATTTTTAAACCCTTTAGCTCGAAGCCAAGGCTGTCCCTTTTTTTTCAACACAGATTGAACATCCCTTAACGTTAAATCTAGCCCGAGCGCCATTTCATTTACTACATCAGTGACTTTGTTTCCCTTTTGAACTGTCTTATTTATTTTTAGAACAATTTCTAACTCGTGATGTATTTCTCCTAGCCCTTTTGGGAGTACAATGGACTGACCTTGGGCAACTGTTAACGAATGACTAGGTTTTGAGAATAAAAGCGGTTGATCGGGAATCGCATTCCCTAGTTCTTTAGCGTGATTTGCATAATTACGACCAATGCAATAAATATTCATCGATATCATCCTTTCATTTACGACAATGAATCGCCTCTCCAGACTCAAAATAGGGGCTCTCATCATATTAATTTCATTGTACTGAAACAATATAAAGAATGATAGCGTTACCGATTATCTAATCAATCCTATTCTTTTAACAAATTAAGCAAAGAAGTGTTCCAATAAGTTACTAACCTATTGGAACACTTATCATTCATACTAAATTCCAGCTGAACGTTGAAGTCGCTTGGCAATTTCCAAGAAGTCCTCGTGTGAAATTCCTGGAGCAAATTCCTCTGGTATTTCTGGATAATCTGGGATAGGTGCACCTTGTGGAGCGCCTCGAATGACTTCTACCGGTTTTCCATCCTCAGGATGAGTTCCTTTCCAAATCTTGTCGATATCTTGGTAGTCCGTATCACTAAACGTATACAACTTACGGTGAATTCCTTGGTCTTCATATTTTCTAGTATAGTCAAAAGCTTTGTTCGATAAATTCGGGATTGGTACCATTTTCGTCATGTCAACACCTGTTGCTATTTCTAGCGCTTTTGCATATGCCACTATATGGACACCACCGCGTACGAGGAGATAGCCAATCATTTCACGCGCAACTGGATTCTCCGTCATTTCATATACTCGCATCTTATGTGTTCTCGCGCCGCACTCCAAGAAAAAATTATGCAATAAATCCAAAATCAGATTTCCACTGTTAAAAACGTGGTCTCCTCTCCAAGGAGCCCCCATTGAATCCATTGGACGTGACGTTTGAGCCGTATCAATAAAGTGGTACGTATTACGCTTATCCTTTGCGTTTTGCATTGGTTGCATATCAGGGTCTGCTGTAAAGGTTGTGCCTTCAATCATATTGTTAATGGTGTTAGCGACCAATTCGACATGACCAAATTCTTCAGCAGTTATACTTGCAACTAGATCATAAAATGGCTTAAGTTTCCTCTTGCTGCGAAAATTAAAAGATTGATACATATAGTTATTTAATGTCGACATTTCCCCGAATTTACCACCAAGTAATTCTTGTACTGCGGCGGCAGCATTGGCATCCGGATGCTCCGGCTTAGGCAAGTCAATTAAAAGCTTATCTAAACGTTTTATCACAAACCGTCCCTCCAATTGAACAAAATGAGATTCACTATGTTCATATGAAAAAAGATGGATGTCCTATACCATAATTATTTTACAAAGACGACGAAAACAACTGAAGTTTTCCAATTCGTTCCATCGCTTCCTGAAGTATCTTCTCTTCACTTAATAACCCGATTCGCACATAGCCCTCGCCATACTTACCAAAGCCAACTCCTGGCGCAACCACAACCCTAGCTTTTTCTAGCACAAGGTCAGCAAATGTTTCAGATTTATAACCTTCGGGAACAGGAAACCATGCAAAGAAAGAACCTTTAGGTGCTTCAACATTCCATCCAATCTTTTGAGCGCCATCAACAAGTGCCTTTCTCCGACTTTCGTACATATTTACTAGTTGTGTGACATTTGATTGATCCGACTTCAAGGCAAAAGCGGCTGCTTCTTGAATTCCTCCAAATAAACTGCAGTAATAATGATCCTGAATTAGTTCTATTGCTTTAATAACGCTTGGATTCCCTACAACAAATCCAACGCGCCAGCCAGCCATATTGTACGTTTTTGATAAGGTAAGCATTTCCACACCAACATTCTTCGCTCCTGGTATTTGAAGAAAGCTGATTGGTTTCTTTCCATCAAAGCCTATTGCACCATAGGCAAAATCATGAACAATGCATATATCATGCTTATCTCCTAAGTTGATCGCCTCTTCAAATAACGCATGGGTGGCAACCGCACCTGTTGGGTTATTAGGATAATTTAAGAACATAAGCTTTGCATTATGTAAAGTGTTATCGCTTAATTCAGAAAAATCAGGATGAAAGTCGTTCTCTTGTTTTAGAGGCATTTCATGCATATTAGCTCCTGCTAGTGCAATTCCTGACCAATAATCAGGGTATCCGGGATCAGGTACTAAAACAGTATCTCCAGCATTTAGTAAGCATTGACTGATCTCGACTAGACCTGTTTTTGTTCCAGCAAGTACCGCAACCTCAGTTCTAGGATCAACATCAACGTTATATTCCCTCTTATAATAGTCTGCAACTGCCTCTTTTAAAAATGGGTATCCAGCAAATGGTGGGTACTTATGATAATTAGGATTATCTGCTGCTTTTTTTAATTGGTCAACGATCGGCTTAAACGTTGGCTGATCCGGATTCCCCTGTCCTAAATTTATGACATCATCATGTTGTTCTTTCACTTTCATTACCTTATTGACAAGCTTTGCAAAAAACTGTTCAGGCAATCGTTGCAAAGCTTCTGATTGTGGAAATTCTTTCAAGAGTTTTCACCTCTCTATATTTAAGAAAGAGCCTTCCTGTCCAAAAATGACCCTATACTTATAATCTTTCATTATTATTTCAATAGATAATCAAACAGTGTTAACCTTTAGAAAACCCCTGCTTTTTTAAAAATTTACCGACTTGCGGTCGCTTTGGTGCTGAGAAAATTTTCGCCATTTGTTCTGACCAAGTATCTGAACGTTTCCCATTTGTTCTTTCATAATAATACTTCTTCATAACCTCGTCATACTTTTTAATCTGTTCAACAAAATCTTTCTTGTTATACTCCTCAACGTGAACGACGGCCTTTTGGGGCAAACGTGGCTTCTGCTCAGGGTTCTGAGCCGGGTAGCCGACACACAGGCCCATTACAGGGAATGTATGAGATGGCAAGTTAAGCAATTCAGCAACAGCTTGCTGATCATTTCTTATCCCGCCAATCATGACGCCTCCAAGATCAAAGGACCTTGCTGCTAAAAGCATATTTTGAGCAACTAAAGCAGCATCAACCGCTCCAACAAGGACCTGTTCTTGTTCACCTGCTTCAAAGACTTGCTGATGAATATCACTTGCTTGTTTTAATCGATAGAAGTCAGCACATATGACAAAAAATACAGGGCATGTCTCAACATAAGATTGGTTACCACACAAAGTCGCTAATTTTCTTTTCTTTTCCTCATCTTGGACAACGATAATGCTATATGCTTGAACATGATGAGAAGTCGGAGCCCAGCGTCCTGATTCAATGATTTGTTCAATTTGTTCTTTTTTTAATTGAGCATCTGTAAACTTACGGATGGATCGATGGCTTTGAATTAATGTAACAACAGCATTGTTTTCCAATGTGATTCACTCCTTTTTGAATACTTTCTACTATTATTTTATATCAATGTGATATGTTCTTAAAAGAAATCTTACTTAAAGATCATACATTCGTCTTGTTCTTTTGATTAATGATAATTTACAATTAAAGGAAAACACAAAGTGAAAGGAGCTATTCATGAATAGTCATTCTCGTCCCTTACAAGAAGGTGAGAGAATTGTTGCTTTAGATATGATGAGAGGCTTGGCTCTCTTAGGTATTCTCATAGCCAACAGTTTACTCTTTCAATATGGATTGTTCGTGATTTCTGATATTCACCAACTTTATCCCTTTGGCTTTATTGATCGAATAACAGAAGGATTTATCATTGTCTTTGCACAAGCTAGCTTTTATACTCTTTTCTCGTTTTTATTTGGGTATGGTATGGCCTTTTTAAAAGAGCGACTTGAACAGAGAAACTTACGATTTGGAGTCATTTATTTTAGGCGTACAGCCATATTGCTAATCGTCGGTTATTTGCATGGATTGTTCATATGGGATGGTGATATCCTCTTTGTTTACGCACTTACTGCCTTTATTCTTTTTTTCTTCTTAAAACTAAAGGAAAGAGGTCTACTGATCTGGTCCTTCCTCCTATTATTTCTTATGGCCTTAACAATTGCTACTCCTGAGGAAGACCCAACAACAAGTTTAGATGATCAGTTCCTACAATATTCAATAGAAGAAAAAGAAATATTAATGTCAGGAAGTTACTCAGAAGTAGTAAACTTTCGCTTACATTCCGATCCACTTGGTTTAGGTCTGATAGGCGATATCATTATCAATGCGACAGCGATGGTTAGTGTTCTAGGAATGTTTTTACTTGGAGCCTTTGTTGCAAGGAAGAAGTGGCTGTTAGACGTTGCATCTCACCGGCGTCTTTTCTTACGGATCTGGTGGATTACGCTACTTATTGGATTCCCATGTAAGATCGCCTATTTATTCATAGATAACTATGCCTATGAAATGCTGCATACAACTGTTGGAGGGCCTCTTGTCGCTATGTTCTATGCTTCAAGCATTGCACTACTTGCTGCAAATGAACGTGGCCGAACATTCCTAAAACCTCTTACATATGTTGGAAGACTTTCATTAACCAATTATCTAGTACAATCTATTGTTTTTACAACTTTGTTTTACGGTTATGGTCTTGGTTTATTTTCTAATATTGGTGTTTTTACAGGAACGGTGCTAGTCCTTTTATTCTTTGCGGTGCAACTAATAGCAAGTAAGTGGTGGCTTCGCAACTTTTACATTGGCCCATTTGAGTGGTTTTGGAGATGGGGAACCTATCTTTATATTCCAAAACTTCAACGTAGAAGAGAATAAAGGAGACAGATTCTTGTGTTCGTAGGTTACTCTTCTTCGTTATTACTAGGGTTTAACCCAAAAAGGCAGCAACAATGTTCTCCACTGTTGCTGCCTTAACCACATTTTATTCAGTTAACGCTGCGTGACTTCAGTAATCATTCCATCTACTGCAGTTAACCCACCAGTAGTGATATACCAATAAACTGTATCTAAGTAAATAATGTTGCCATTTTGATATGCTTGCGTTCCTTTTACTAAGTCATTTTCCACTGTTTGTTGAGCAGATGATTCCCCACCAACAATAGCACCACGGTCAACAACGAATAAATATTCTGGATCCTTTTCTGCAATATACTCAAAAGAGATGTTTTGTCCATGTTGAGAAACTTCAATATTTTCATCTACAGGAGTAATTCCAAAATCAGTATGAAGCATTCCAAATCGAGAACCAGGTCCATACGCACTAATTGACCCATCATTTGCTAGAATAACTAAACCTTCAGCTCCCGTTTCCGCTGCTTTTGCATTTAACGCATCTAAAGATTCATTGATTGCAGCTAATTCTTGCGCTGCTGCTTCCTCTACTCCGAAGATTTCGCCAAATAATTCAATGTTTCCAGTTAGTGATTCTAAATAGTTAGATGTGTCTAGTGAAACGAAAAGAGTAGGTGCAATTTCACTTAACTCATCATAAGCTTCTTGTGCTCTACCTGAAATAATAATTAAATCTGGTTGAAGATCATAAATCTTTTCAAAGTCTGGCTCAAATAAAGTTCCTGCAGTTTCATATTCAGATCCTTGGTATTTTGCAAGGTATTCTGGCACATTATCTGTTGGTACTGCAGTTACAGCCTCGACTCCTAATTTATCTAACGCATCAAGTACTCCTAAGTCAAAAACAACAACACTTTGAGGGTTTTTAGGGACTGCTGTTTCACCAAGTTGGTGTGTAATTGTAATTTCTCCTACTTCTTCAGCTTCTGCTATTTCTTCAGTTGCTTCTTCTTCTGTAGCTTCGATTTCCTCTTCTGCTGGTTCGACTGCTTCTCCTTCTGTCTCAGTACTTGAAGTGCAAGCTGCAATAATTAACGCTAAAACCAATGTCATTAGTAAAAACATCAATGACTTTTTCATTTCTACTCACTCCTATTTTTCTTTGCTTATTTATTTATAATTAAAGACATTGACAGTTTCTGTTTTGCAAGAGTTTAGACGAGTACTTACTGCCAAAAATCTATAACTAACGAATGTTATAAAAAGAATCCGCTAACACCAATAATGATTATCATTGTCATCAAAAAAAAAAGAAATACTACTCTTTTAAACCTGTGTGGTCATGGTTGCGCTGGCTTCTCTCGCCGTGCGCCTTTTAAGAAAACCACTTAAAAGGCTTAAAACCTTACGGCGGCTCCGCGTATTTATTACTATATTAAATAAATAGTAAACTACAATGTTGTCTAAACAACTTTATTATATTTGTATTCGTATGATTGGCGTATCAAAAAAACACTTCTATTCTCATTTAGAGAAAAGAAGTGTTTTTTTAATCAGATAAGTTTTGGTCAATTTTCCTTAAAACTTTTAAGAAGATTTCCATCTCCTCTTTTTCAATTCCATTTGATATTTGGTCAACTGTATTTTGAGCTTGTTCAATCATACTCATTTGCATTTTCTTTCCTGTTGCTGTTAAAAAAATTAAGTTCGTACGTTTATCGACTGGATGTGGGATCCTTGTGACTAGATCTCTTTTTTCCATATTGTTAATCAGCCTTGAGATACTCGGTGAATCCTTCTTCGTCATTTCTGATAAGTTGTTTTGAGTTAACCCATCTTCCTCCCACAACCTGATCATTATCGCCCATTGTTCATGTGTTACAGGTAAGTTATTTTGCTTGAAGTTTTTATTTAGACGATTCGTAATAAGACGTGCTGTGTTCGTTATTTTATAACCTATTGACTCTGCTAAAATGTATTTGCTTTTCCCCATACTTTTACCCCTAATTATCATGTCATATGAAAATCGTACAGGAATCGTTTAAATTAAGCAAGCTCAATTAAGTAAGCGTTTTCTTACCTGATCCAAACCCATAGAGAAGAAGGCTATCTATCAATTATTGAAAAACTTTATAGATCTTAGCAATAGCCCATTCTAGATCTTTTTTCTCAATGACAAGAGGAGGTGCAAAACGGATCACGTTTTCATGTGTTTCTTTACATAATAACCCTTCCTTTTTTAAAAGTTCACAGTATTCTCTCGCCGAAACATGTAATTCAACTCCAATAAATAAGCCTCTTCCTCTCACTTCTTTTATCACTGGGCTTTTAATATTCCTTAACTGTTTTAGCATATAATTTCCTAAATCAAGTGAGCGTTCCACCAATCGTTCTTCTTCGATAACCTCTAATGCAGCTAGCGATACTGCACATGCAAGTGGATTTCCTCCAAAGGTCGATCCATGGGACCCAGGTTCAAACACACCAAGAATCTCTTGATTTGCTGCGACAACAGAAATTGGGAATACCCCACCACCTAATGCTTTTCCTAAAATATAAACATCTGGTTCAACTCCATCCCAATCACAAGCAAATAGTTTCCCTGTTCGTCCTAAGCCAGATTGAATTTCGTCTGCTATAAATAAAACATTCTTCTCTTTACACAAGTCATATGCTTGCTTCAAAAATCCTTTTGGAGGAATGATAATACCGGCTTCTCCTTGAATTGGTTCAAGAAGAAATGCTGCTGTATTTGGAGTGATAGCTGATTTCAATTCCTCTAAATCACCATAAGAAATCACCTTTATACCTGGAAGCATCGGGCCAAATCCTCTTTTGTACTCATCATTTGAAGATAATGAAACAGCCGTCATCGTCCGCCCATGGAAATTATTTTCGCAAACAATGATTTCGGCTTTATTGTCATTTACCCCTTTCACCTCATAAGCCCAACGTCTCGCAGCTTTTACTGCTGTTTCCACAGCCTCTGCTCCTGTATTCATCGGCAATACCATATTCTTTCTAGTTAATTCAGCTACCTTTTTATAAAATGGGGCAAGTTTGTCATTATGAAAAGCTCTAGATGTTAGTGTCACTTTATTCGCTTGGTCTATTAATGCAGCTACAATTCTCGGATGGCAATGTCCTTGATTTACAGCTGAATACGCACTTAACATATCTAAGTACGTATGACCTTCTGGATCCTTTACCCAGACTCCTTTAGCTTCCGAAATGACTACGGGTAGTGGATGATAGTTATTAGCACCAAATTGCTCTGTTTTTCTGATAATATCTCTTGAGTTCTTCATATTCATTCCTCCCATCATAACCCACTTCAACAGCTTTTCTTTTTATGGCAAACACCTGTATTTAAAGAAGCTGCTTACCCAGTAAAGAGGCTGCTAACTCAATTGCTACATCTGCTGTTTTATTTTTATGATCTAAGATAGGATTTACTTCTACAAATTCTGCTGATGTTACGATTTCTGATTCTGCTAACATTTCCATTGCTAAGTGACTTTCGCGATAGGTAACCCCTCCAAGTACTGGAGTTCCTACCCCTGGTGCATATATCGGGTCAATGGCATCTAAATCAAAGCTTAGATGTACGCCATCTGTACGTTCAGACAAATAATGAATCGTATCTTCCATCACTGCTGTCATTCCTCTGCGATCAATTTCATGCATCGTAAACACTTTGATCCCTTTTTCTTTTATTAACTTACGCTCTCCATCATCAATTGATCTTGCACCAATAATTACAATATTCTCTGGTCTCACTTTAGGCGTATATCCACCAATTTGTGTTAATAATTTATGGCCAAAGCCTAAATTAATAGCAAGGGGCATGCCATGAATATTCCCGGATGGTGATGTTTCCGCCGTGTTTAAATCAGCATGAGCATCATACCAAATAACCCCTAGCCTTTTGTAATGCTTAGAAATTCCAGCAATGGAGCCTATACTGATACTATGGTCTCCACCTAACACTAATGGAAATCCTCCTTTATTTATCGCCTTGTCTAACTCTCTGCATAGTTCTTCACTAACTTTAATAACTTCCTGTAAGTTTCTTAATTTCTGTTCTTGGTTCGTTCCATTTGTCGACCTATGAATCGTTATATCCCCGTAATCTACTACTTCAAACCCTTGACTCTTTAGCTCCTCTAGTAAGCCAGCATATCTCATCGCACTTGGTCCCATATCGACACCACGGCGAACCTGCCCTAAATCCATAGGGACTCCAACTATTGATATTTTTTTCTGTTCACCCATAATACCCCCCCCTCTCAAAACATCGTAACATTTAAACTGCTACCTTCTCCTTGCCTCGATACAATGTACCCATTCGATGCTATCTTATAAAAAGGCTTTTTTCGCATACATTGTTGTTTTTGGGGGTACGTGTTCTCCTCATGTTCGTTCCATTGCGCTCCAGCCACTCGCTTTCCGCGGGGAGGTGCCGAGCCTCCTCGGCTGCGCCTGTGGGGTCTCGCCCCTACCTCTTCATCCCGCAGGAGTCGAGTGACTTCCTCTCCATTTCACTACGAGAAAAAATTTTCTTCACAGCATCAATCGTTCGAAAACAGCCTTTAAAAAAGCCTGCTAGAGGAGGGCACTGAAAAAGGTGATTTCCCCTTTTCAGTGCCCTCAAAACAATGGAAAAAGCCGTTGCAATAATTTAAAAAGCCTATTATGAGTGGGTTTCTTATAGCAGGCACGCTACTTGCGGCGCCCTTGCTACTTAATAAAGGCACAAAAAGGTTTGATTTTTTACCTTTTCAGTAGCTTCCTTTTGACAAAGCCTTTTCTATTAATCTATGCTCATTTCTTAGAAAAGAGGCCCTTTAATGCAAAAGAAACATTTTGAGGTCTTTCTGCTAATCTTCTCATAAAGTAGCCGTACCAATCATGACCAAAAGGCACATAAACACGCATCGTGTACCCTTCTTTAGCAATTTGTTCCTGCAGTTCGGTTCGGAATCCATACAGCATTTGAAATTCAAATTGTGACTTTGGAATATTCCATTTTTTACAGAAACGTTTTACTTTTTCAATAATTCTGTGGTCGTGAGTAGCAATAGCTGTGTAACTTCCTGTTAGCAAATGTTGTTTGATCATCTCTAGAAAATTCTCATCTATTTTCTCTTTATCTTGATAAGCTACTTTAGGTGACTCCTTATAAGCCCCCTTTACAAAACGTAACGGCACACCTCTCAAGCTTTCTAAATCTTTTTTACCACTATGCAAGTATGCTTGTAAAACTGTTCCTACATTGTCATATGTCTCACGTAGTTCTTCCAATATCTCTAATGTCTGATGATAATGTGAGTAATCCTCCATATCAATTCTGACAAAATTATTCGTTTTCTTAGCTACATCCAGAATAGCTTGCATATGATCAATACATAATTGTCGGTCTATATCAAGTCCGAGCTGGGTTAATTTTAAAGATAGATTACAATTGACACCTGTAACTGAAATGGCTTCTAGCGTTTCAATGCAAACTTTCATAGATTGATTAGCTTCATCTCTATTAAGGACAAATTCTCCAAGATGGTCGACGGTACAAACCAATCCTTTTTTGTTAAGAACTTTAACTACTTTAATTACACTATCAACCGTTACACCAGCTACTACTTGTGCTGCTCCTAATTTAAGTCCCCACCTTTTTGCACTTTTATTAAGGACTTTATTTTTTGAAAGATAGAGAAAGAAATTTTTTGAGAGCTTCTCAACCAATAAAGTAACCCCCTTTGCATTATAGACATAGATAAAGATGAAAACCGACCTTTTTTAAGTGTCTGAAATTTATAGAGTGTATTCACTAGTGATTTATTCGTCCTTTTTTAATAAAACTCCTAGTATCTTTTTTAAAGTTGCTCAGACATTAATTTAGCTTGGGTGAATAGGAGAAGATAATCAGGACCTCCTGCCTTAGAATCCGTCCCTGACATGTTAAAACCTCCAAAAGGATGGTAACCAACAATCGCCCCCGTACAACCACGATTAAAATATAAATTTCCAACATGGAAATCTTCTTTTGCTTTTTCAATGTGTGCTCGGTTATTCGAGATTACCGCCCCTGTTAATCCATAATCGGTGTTATTGGCAATTTCTAAGGCATGATCGAAATCTTTTGCCTTACAAAAAGCCACAACTGGACCAAAAATCTCCTCTTTCATTAAACGAGCATTTTCATTTAGCCCTGCAAAAATCGTCGGTTCAATGAAATAACCTTTTGTATTATCACCTTTTCCTCCTGCAACTAATGTTCCTTCTTCCTTCCCAATCTCAATGTACCTCATTACTTTATCAAAAGCTGCTTGATCATTAACAGGACCCATATATGTTCTTTCTGCCGGATCTCCTACTGTCAGTTTTTTTGTTAATGCAATTGTTTTTCTTAACACTTCATCATATACATCTTGATGTATAACTGCTCTTGAACAAGCAGAGCATTTTTGGCCGGAAAACCCAAATGCCGATTTCACAATTGCTTCAGCAGCTAAATCAAGATCTGCTTGATTATCAACGATAATTGTATCTTTTCCACCCATCTCAGCAACGACACGCTTAAGCCAAATCTGTCCCTCATGTACTTTAGCTGCTCGCTCATATATACGAACACCTACATCTCTAGAGCCAGTAAAACTAATAAACCTCGTTTTTGGATGATCTACTAAATAATCTCCTACTTCACTGCCACTTCCAGGAATATAGTTAACTACACCAGCAGGTAGACCGGCTTCTTCTAATACTTCAATAAATTTTGCTGCGACAACTGGTGTAGTACTGGCTGGCTTTAACAGAACTGTGTTTCCTGATACAAGAGCTGCTGAAGTCATCCCAGCCATGATCGCAAATGCAAAATTCCAAGGAGAAATAACGACTCCAACACCTAATGGAATATAGGCAAGTCGGTTGTTCTCAATCTTTCTACTTTCAATTGGATACCCTTTTGCAAGTTCAATCATTTGACGTCCATAATACTCTAAAAAGTCAATTGCTTCAGCCGTATCCGCATCTGCTTCATTCCATGGCTTTCCAGCTTCATAAACAAGGTATGCAGAGAATTCATGCTTGCGACGTCTTACGATTGCAGCTGCTTTAAATAAAATATCTGCACGGACTTCAGGGTCCCATTTTTTCCATGTTTGAAACGTTTTATTTGCCACTTGCATTGCCTTTTCTGCTATTTGTTTATTAGCCTTTGATACTGTACCAACAACTTCAGAAACATTAGATGGGTTTACTGATATAATTTTTTCCTCAGTTGAAACTTTCTCAGCACCTATCACTAAATCGTATTCTTTTCCAAGCTCTCTTTTCACTTTTTTTAATGCTATTTCAAATTGTTTAACATTATCTTCAATTGAAAAATCTGTAAATGGTTCATGTTTGTAAGGTACTGTCATAGACATCGACTCCTTTTTCTTTTAAATTATTCCTCACTTTTCTAAATTACGAGATATTGCATTATAAATATAAACCTCAGCGTTAGAGGATGGAAAAGCTTTTAAGAACGCGAAACAAATGTACTACAATAAGGACGGCCAAAAGATCACAACCGTCAATAATACGTTACCGATACAAACAATGGTGAAATGGTCGGGCTATTGAACCGGCTAGTGATATCACAAAGTATGAACGTTTGAAAGAAAATGTTTTGAATAGTGGAGTAACATGAGGTCCATTTGAAGCAATTACAAATAATCATTTGTTCTAAATTAATATAAAAGGAATTGAAGATGGAGTTCTACGAGCATTTTATCAATATAGTTGGCCTGGTAATGTAAGAGAATTGGAGCACATCATTGAGGGATCGATGAATGTAATCTCCGATGAGATTTCATCGATTAGTTTTTCGTCTCTGTCCCTTCACTTCATTAACAATCCCAATGTTCCTATTGAAGTTCCAGAGAATCAAACTAGTATTCATTATGGTGCTGTTGCTGAGTCAAATAAATAGTTAAAGGATTTGCTCGTTGAAGTTGAATCAACCTATATTCAGGACACCCTTTTAAGACATGAATATAATATCACAAAAACAGCATACTCTTTAGGTATTAGCAGGCAATGCTTACAATACCGTTTACGAAAATTCAATATTAATGCTACGAGATAAATAGCGTAATACCCCACTAAATGGTTAAGGGTACTGAAAAAGTTCTGTTTTACTTTTTCAATACCCTCTATTTGAAGTGGGGTATTACTATTTCTATGCACGGTTCAGCTAAACATTCATCCTACTTATCGGCTGGATAGATAACACCCATCTGCCTTCTTGCCTTTTCTAAAATGGATGCAGTAATGATTGAACTTACGTGGGAATTAACTGTCGATTCACCAGCATTATTTTGAATTAAGTAAATAAACTCCTTTGCTTCATAGTACATCGAATGTTGATTTTGTTTTACGGTAATGTCTTCCTCGGAATCATCTTTGTATTTTATAATAACCTTCTCCGGCGTATGAATTTTGTCAACAATGATACTCCCATGCTCTCCCTGAATTTCAGAAGGAATATAGGAATTAGTAATTTTAGAATAAGTAATAACCGCATCCATCTCGTCGTATTGTAGTAAAAGGCTTCCTTGCCCATCTACACCTGATTCGAGCATATAACATTGGCCATTAATTGAACTTGGTTCGCCAAATAAAACTACAAGAGGATAAACAGCATACACGCCAATATCCATAAGAGAACCGTTCGAAAAAACAGGATTGAAGGCATTTAATACTTCCCCTTGCTTATAACGATCATAGCGTGAGGAGTATTGACAATAACTAGCGACATACCTTCGAACTGTTCCAATTTTATGCAGATGTTCCTTGATAGTTAAAAAATTGGGCAGCAGTGTTGTTTTTAATGCTTCCATTAATACAACGTTGTGATCTTTTGCGCATTGTACCATCGCTTCTACTTCTGCAGTGTTAGAAGCAAGAGGTTTCTCGCATAGAACATGCTTTCCATTCTCCATCATGAGAATTGCCTGACTAGCATGAAATGAATTGGGGCTAGCTATATAGACCGCATCAAATTCATCACTACTAGCCATCTCTTGTAGATTTGTATAAATGTTTTCCACATTATACTTTCCAGCAAATTCTTTTGCACGATCTTCTGTCCTTGAATAGACGGCAGTCAAAGCAAAACCATCAATGTTCTTTGCAGCCTCTATAAAACTTTCTGTAATCCAATTTGTTCCTACCACGGCAAAACGAACCATAAAGATCCCTCCTATTTATTAACCTTCTGCAACTAGGTTTGACATAATTCTTTTTCAGACTTTATCGGAATGACAATCGTCATTGTTGTTCCGATATTTGGTTTACTGTTGATCAATAATTCTCCTTCGTGAGACTCAATGATTTTTTTACTTACCATTAAACCAAGTCCGGTTCCTTTTTCTTTTAACGAATAAAATGGTTCACCTAATTTTGGAATCAATTCGTCTGGTATTCCAACCCCTTCATCGGTTATAGCTATTGAAATATCATTCTTGTATATAGCTAATTCTGTTGTGATGACCCCACCACTTGGCATAGCTTCCATAGCATTTTTATAAATGTTAATCAGCACTTGTCTTAGTTGATGTTTATCACAATAAACTTCAGCTAACGGTTCATGTATAACCGTTTTCATTTCGATGTTATTTAAAAGTGCTTGTGGCTGTAGAAACTTGATAACACTTTCCGTCATTATCTGTAAATCTTCCATTTCGAATTTAGTGACTTGAGGCTTAGCAACAACCATAAATTCGTTCGTAATCATCTCGAGTCGGTCTATTTCATTGAGCATGATTGTAATGTATTCTTGATTCTTTTCCTTAGCTTCTAGGCCAATTAATTGTAGAAAACCTTTTACTGTTGTCAGTGGATTGCGAATTTCATGTGCAAAGCCCGCTGCAAGTTCTCCTACAACAGAAAGCTTTTCTGTTCTTCGCAGTAATTCCTCAGTCTTTATTAATTTTGTAATATCTACAACTGTACCAAGCACTTCTATAACTTTTCCATTAGCGTGAATTGGCTTTAATGAAGCAAGAAAAATAGAACCTTTTGAATCTTCAAATTGGAATTCAACTTCTTCTCCTTGCCAGGCCCGCTCATTATTTACATCTGAAAGACCTCCATCGTTCCCTTTATACGTTTCCTTGACAGGTTTCCCAATAACATTTTCTGGTGACATCCCTTCTTCGTAAAGAAGCTTTCCATCCATTAAAGTATAAACAAAGGTGTCCTGAACTTTTTTGAATTTGAAGATTAACCCTTGATATTGCTCTATGATTTCTTGCAATTCTTTTTTTGTTTGTCTAAGTTCCTCTTCTGCTTTAGTTTGTTCAGAAATATCACGAAAAATAGCAGCACATATAACAATCTCATCCTTACTAATCATAGGGGACACGGTCATACTAACATCTATTATGCTTTTATCTTGACGTTGACGAACAGTTTTAAAATTAACGATTGAATGTCCCTGCTCTAATTGACGAACTATTTGAGAAAATTCTTCGCGGCGATCAAAAGGAATCAGACAATTAGCAGATAAAGGCTTAGTACCATCATATCCAAACATCTTTGTGAATGCCGCGTTCCTACGTAGAATACTTTTGTCTCTCAAATTATAAATAAAAATTGCATCTTCAGTATTCTTAAAAAGAAGCTCAAGCTCACTTTCTATATCTACTAATTTATCCTCTGCTTGTTTTTTATTTAGAAGAGGGACCTGAATCGTAAAGTAATAGAAAGCTTTCATAATAAAAAAGAAGCCCGTCACCTTGAATAAATGCCCTACAACAAACGTTAAATCATGAACCGTTTCAGAAATGGTAACGGTTAACCCACTAAGAATGAGAAAATAACTAGCTGTTATTAAGTTTAAATAAAATGGATCTCTGCTTCCATTATACTTTTTCCACATAATAACAATAGCCACCAAATGTAAAAAAGCAATAAAGTACTCTAGACCCGTTTTTAATACAGTCGGTCCAGTCTCAAGGAGTAACAATGGGAAGGCAGCAATATTAGCAATAATAAAAAACGACAAAAGAACCACATATGCACCAAAAACAACTAACCAACTATTTCTTTCATACTTAGTAGTGATTTTAGATTCTAAACTTAACAAAAAAACAACTAGTACTAGGACGAGAGCTCCTGTCAATCGAGCAATGATCCAAAACCAAACTGTTGTTTGATTATTAGCAGCAACAGAAAATGGCATACCGGTATATGAAAGTGTATGTAAGATATCAAATATTCCAACTGTAAGAAAAGTAAGAGAAACGACTATTAAAAACCTTGACTTAACCAAAGGGAATGTTAACCAACCATAAATAAATATAGATAATGATATTACAATACTAGATAGTTCAAGAAGTGTATGAACTAGCAAATGGTCGGTAAGGTAATACTCATTCATTTGAATAGTCTGAAAGAAAACTATAAAAAACAATAACAGTCCAGCTACACCTAAAGCTATAGTTTTTTTTTCTTCTATGTTTATTTGCATATATTCACCTCCATAACAAATAACCTCATTTCGCTATTATAGCATTATTTACCACTTTTTTTTATTAACTCCTAATTTAATAGAGATGTTAAAATTTTAAAAAACACGACCAACCTAGCTGATCGTGTAAAAATAGCTATTATTTTGCTGAGGCTGCAGTAATCACCTAACTGAGATTTAGGCTACCAACGTTATAAGCTAGTTCAGCAAAACGTTCCCCCAATATCTCCAGTTAAAGTCATAAGCAAGCCTAAAACAACACATCCAGTTTCGGTAGCTAGTACGGCATAACCTAATGATAATTCTACACACATAGAATTTGTTGCTTATAACCCTTATTCGCAACAAAGAGGCTGTCACAAAAGTCCGTTCTTTGACTATTGTGACAGCCTCGGCTTTAGGTTATACACTTACGCCATTGCTTCTTCTTCCTCTTTCTTAAAAAATGTCTTCATCGCGTGATAGACATCTCCTTTTTCCTTAAGGATATAGTGACGGAAGCGAATGTCGTCGATGTTTTTGTATGCACTCATGAGTGTTGAGTGACGGCTATATTGATTTACTTCTCCGTATCCAAACATACTAGAGACATCCATTAATTTCTCAACAAGCTTCAAGCAGCGTGCGTTGTCAGAAGTAAGGTTGTCACCATCAGAGAAATGGAACGGATAAATATTGTAACGTTTTGGATCATATTTACTATCGATCACTTCTAAAGCTTTGCGATAGGCTGAAGAACAAATCGTTCCACCACTCTCACCTTTTGAAAAGAAGTCTTCTTCAGAAACAATTTTCGCTTCTGTATGGTGTGCGATAAATTCAATATCGACCGTTTCATATTTGGTTCTTAAGAAACGAGTCATCCAAAAGAAAAAGCTTCTTGCCATATACTTCTCCCAACGTCCCATTGAACCACTCGTGTCCATCATCGCAATGACAACTGCTTTCGACTCTGGTTTTGTCACTTCATTCCATGTTTTAAAACGAAGATCTTCATTATAAATTGGGTTCAAACCTGGTCTGCCTTCAAGAGCATTTCTTTTGATAGCCGAAAGAATCGTACGGCGCTTATCAATATTCCCCATTAATCCTTTTTTGCGAATATCATTGAAATCAATGTCTTCAATTAGAATCTCATCTTCCTCTTTCTTCTGTAGGTTAGGTAGTTCTAATTCTGAAAAAAGCATTTCCTGTAATTCCATAATCGAAACTTCTGCCTCAGAGTAATCTTCACCAGCTTGATCACCAGGTCCTCTTCCTTTTCCTGGCCCTTGTTGTTTTTGGGCATTTGGATCTCTCGCTACCACATCGCCTACTTTACTATCTCCTTCTCCCTGGCCAACATGTTTATTTTTATCATAGTTATAACGAATTTTGTATTCATCGAGAGAACGGATCGGAATACGAATCACATCTCGACCATTAGACATGACAATATTTTCTTCACTTACAAGATCAGGTAAGTTCTTCTTGATCGCTTCTTGTACTTTTTCCTGGTGGCGTCTTTGGTCTTGATAGCCTTTTCGATGAAGAGACCAGTTTTCTTGTGACACGACAAATTGACGTTGATTGTTTTTCGTCATGTGATTCCCCTCCCTTTTTATTCTTATAACTTCATTCCTGTTTCACAAAAACGAATTTTTGTTTTCACACTTTCCTATGCCTTTGCATACTATGGTCTCGAGTCGCATTAGATAACAAAGCCTTTAATAAAATGGCTTACTTTATCCTATGCAGACAGGGGAGAGAGTTGCTAATAAATTCTGACAAATCTTCTAATTTCGAAATTGGACAAGCAAAAAATAGGTACATAACTACCGCTAACAAGCGGAGTGAGTAGTCTTAAATGTTCACTGATTTATGACTTCATCTTCTAAGGTTTCCTATCAAGATTTGTTTAATAATTTAACAACCTCCGAGTAAATGATTAAACTAAAGCAACCTTTTTACTAACACGAGTGAATGTTATCCATATTTTGGATAACAAAGGACTGAAGCATATAATTCCATATATAAAAAATCCTTCATTGCACTGATGAAAGACCAAATGAGTTTCATTCAATTACAAACAGATCTTCATCAAGCTCATGATTGACGAAATGAGTTCAGATACTATACAAAATGGCCTTCACGACTAAAAAATAATCTGCGGTCCATAAGCCCTGCATAGTTAGTTCAATTTTTTGCGAAGAATATGGAATTCTCCTCTTTTATTGAAAAGCTCCTTTCGTAAAAATTGTTGCAGAAACGTTTTTTCTCGTAGTGAAATGGAGCGTCCTGCGGGATGAAGAGGGAGGGTCGAGCTCCCACAGGCGCAGCCGAGGAGGCTTGACACGTACCCCATAAAAACCACAAAGTATGCGAAAACAGCCTGAAAAAAACTTGAACTTCCTTGTATATCGACATATAAAAGGAGCCCAACTCACATTTGAATTGAACTCCTTTTTTATTTCATAGATTTAAATTCAATCGCTTAAAATCAAGAGGTCTGGTTCCTTTTTGATACTGTATTTTATCTCATTAACCCAAATTCTTTAATAGGCCAAAAACGCCAATCCACTTTTCCAACAATTTGTTCTGTTGCAATAAACCCTAGTCGACGACTATCCAAACTATTTGGCCGATTATCTCCTAGAACAAAGACATGACCTTCTGGGACTACTTCAGAAACAGCAAAATCATTTGTATATGAACCCCATTTGTTTTCTGCCACTCTTTGCTTTAAAAACGGCTCATCAATAGGTTCAGCATTAATATAGAGCACATCGTCTTGATAAGAAATGATATCTCCTGGTAGGCCAATTACTCGTTTTATATAATCTTCATTTTCATTTGCGTGAAATACGATGAGGTCAAAACGATCAGGCTCTGTAAATCCATATCCAATTTTGTTAACGATAAACCTCTCACCATCAAAGACACTTGGAGACATCGACTCTCCTTGTACTTCATAGCTTGTAAAGACAAATGTTCGGATTAAAATTGCAAAAACAATTGCTATGAAAAATGCTTTTCCCCATTCCAGCCACTCATTAGTTCTAGTTTCCACATTATTTCCTCCGCCCAGCTCTTTTCTTCAATTTACCAAAGATTTGCCACCGCTACAAGTTAAAGTGTGCATCAAATTTATTAGAAAAGAAGCTTGCAAATATGGATAGTTCTGAAAAAATATTGCTTTACCTTCTAGTTATTTTCTTGCAATGTACAAAGCCGTTGCATCCTTAAAAAGGGGGTGTCTCAAAAGGTCTGTTTTTTGACCTTTGAGACACCCCCTGTCATATGTGGAGCCAGTACTATAAGTAGAAACACTGAAAAAGGTCAAATAACCTCTTTCAGTGTCATCAAATCTTTATTACCTATTTAGCAAACTTCCTACATAGCGAAGGAGTTCATTCGCTGATACAGAGTTATACCCATGCTCATCAATTAATCTAGCAATCACTTCATTGACTTTCTTTAACTGAGATTCATCTGGAGTCTTTGTGGAAGTCGTGATCTTCACAATATCTTTTAAATCGGCGAACAATTTCTTTTGAATAGCTTCTCGTAAGCGCTCATGGGAATTGTAATCAAATTTCTTTCCTTTGCGAGCATAAGCAGATATCCGTATTAAGATTTCTTCTCTAAATGCTTTCTTAGCATTTTCTGAAATTCCAATTTGTTCTTCAATTGAACGCATTAACTTTTCATCTGGCGTCATTTCTTCACCAGTAAGAGGGTCGCGAAGTTTATTTTTATTACAATAAGCTTCAACATTATCCAGATAGTTATCCATTAACGTCTTAGCGGACTCATCATAAGAATAAACAAAAGCCTTTTGTACTTCTTTCTTCGCTATTGCATCATATTCTTTTCGAGCTATCGCAATAAAGTCCATGTAACGCTCGCGGTCTTCTTTTGAAATGGAGGCGTGCTCGCTCAACCCTTCTTTTATTGAGCGTAATACATCTAATGCATTAATAGACGTTAATTGCTTACGAATGATCGCAGAAGAGATACGATTAATGACATAACGCGGATCGATTCCACTCATACCTTCATCTGGATCTTCCTGCTTTAATTCTTCTAGATCTTGAGAGTTAAATCCTTCAACGCTTTCTCCATCATATAGACGCATTTTCTTCAGTAAATCAACGCCTTGCTTTGATGGCTCCTTCAATCTTGTTAAGATTGTGAAAATGGCAGCTACTTTTAAAGCGTGAGGTGCTATATGAACATGAGAGAGATCACTATCTAGAATCATTTTCTTATAGATTCTCTCTTCTTCACTTACTTTTAAGTTATATGGGACTTTCATGACAATGATCCGAGAGTGCAGGGCTTCGTTCTTTTTGTTTGAAATAAACGATTTGTACTCAGATTCATTTGTATGAGCAACAATCAGTTCATCAGCACTAATTAATGCAAAGCGACCAGCTTTAAAGTTTCCTTCCTGTGTTAAAGAAAGTAAGTGCCATAGGAATTTCTCATCACACTTTAACATCTCCTGAAACTCCATCATTCCTCGATTCGCTTTATTTAATTCTCCATCAAAACGATAAGCTCTTGGATCTGACTCAGAACCATACTCTGCAATTGTTGAGAAGTCAATACTACCTGTTAAGTCAGCGATATCTTGGGATTTTGGATCAGACGGACTAAATGTACCAATACCTGTACGTTTATCTTCAGAAAAGAAAATACGCTCAACTAAAACATCCTCAATACGACCACCATATTCTTCTTCCACACGCATCATATTTAACGGTGATAAATTACCTTCAATTTTAATTCCATATTCCTCTTGAAAATCCTTACGTAAATGAGTTGGAATTAAATGTAGTGGATCTTCATGCATTGGACAACCTTTTATTGCAAATACCGCGCCCTTGTCAGTCTTAGAATATTGCTCTAATCCACGCTTCAACATTGTAACGAGTGTTGATTTCCCTCCACTAACAGGACCCATTAAAAGAAGGATTCTTTTCCTAACATCAAGTCTTTTAGCAGCAGAGTGAAAATATTCTTCAACAAGCTTCTCAAGGGATTCTTCTACGCCATAAAGTTGATCCTTAAAAAAGGAATACTCCTTTTTCCCGTTCACTTCTTCCACACCAGCATCTTTAATCATATTATAAACACGGGAGTGAGCGGTTTGTGCAATCCACGGTTTTTCCTTTAGTAACTCCAAATAATCAGCAAATGTTCCTTCCCATCTTAAACGTTCTTCTTCTTCTCTGAACTGTTCTACTTTTTTTAATATACTCATGTATCGTACCTCCATCCTCGTGTTCAAGAGCGCGATTAATAAACCATATGCAAAAACAAAAGTGAACATGCATTAGAATTTAAGATCTTCTTCAAAAAGGGGCTTTTCCTTTTTGAAGAAGATCTTAACGATGCGCGGAGCCGCCGTTTTCTTTTAAGCCTTTTGAGCGGGTTTCTCAAAAGGCGCACGGCGCGCGGAGCCTTCGCAAACTTGTTCGCACTGTTTTGGCTTAACAAGCGGGGTTCCTTTTTAAAGAAGATCTTGAACTTCCCTACTGTTTCCATCACCATAAAATGATAATTGATGGTACAATAAGGATCGAATACATTGAAATGAGTGTGTGTGAACCTATGTTAAAATCCATTACTGGCTGGACATTATCGAGCATAATATTTATTGCTTTTATTTTTTTAATGATTGAAGTATCAGCAGAAGTTAAAGAAGTAAAATCATTATCAGATGTTATCAATGAACAAGTAAATTTAGAAGAAATTGTCCTCTCAAATAATAGTTTAATTTACGATCGTAACGGGGATGTCATTAGCGAGGTTTTCCAAGGTGAGAATCGGGTATATTTACCTTATGAGGAGATTCCATCGGTGGTCATAGATGCTTTTATTGCTACAGAAGATCAACGTTTTTTTGAGCATAAAGGTTATGATGCTATTGGAATTGCAAGAGCCATCCTAGCAAATGTTAGGCACGATAGCATAGAAGAAGGTGGCAGCACGGTGACTCAACAACTCGTTAGAAACCTTTTTCTTACCCATGACCAAACGTATAACAGAAAAATGAGTGAGATCCTTTATGCTCATGAGCTCGAAAAAAACTATACGAAAGAAGAAATTATTGAACTATATATTAATACAATTTATTTCAGCAATGGTATATATGGAATAGAAGCTGCAAGTAGGTTTTACTTTAATAAACCAAGTGAAAGGCTAACTGTAGCTGAAGCTGCTTTTTTAAGTGCTATTCCGAATAATCCTAGTCATTACGATCCATTAAGAAATAGTGAACAAACAAAGCTAAGACAGCAATGGATTTTACAGAAAATGCTGGAAGCGTCCTATGTAACATCAGAACAATATGAAGAGGCACTTGATGAGTCGATTGTCTTGAACGTTAGTCCTAAAACCGATTTACACCCTGATTACGTCACTTACGTTCATTCGGAATTTACTGAACTAATTGCAGACAGCGAAGGGTTTAATCAAAAGCTTTCGCAAGCATCTACTGAAGAGGCAAGACAAGACATTCAACGCTCTCTTGATGAACGAGTTCAACAATTATTAAAAGAAGGGATTCATATTGAAACAGCCTTAGATCCTTTCTTACAAAATCTGGCTATTAAATCCATTCATAGACAAGTACCAAATTCAGATGTACAAGCATCAGCTGTTGTTTTAGACCATCACAGCAATGAAATTGTTGCAATTACGGGCGGAAAAGAGTATCGTAAATTCGATTTTCATAGAGGATATCAAAACCCTAGACAGCCCGGTTCTGCAATTAAACCGTTACTCGTGTATGCTCCCTATTTAGAGGAGTTTGATGTTCCTATTCAAAGTACGATCAATGCCGATAATGTGTGTTATAAAGCTAGTGGAGAAGATTATTGCCCTAAAAACTATGGTGGTACCCAATACGGGATGGTCCCTTTAACAACAGCACTGAAACACTCTTATAACACCCCTGCTGTTCGAATTTTGGATAGAGTTGGTATTGAAAAGGCATTTGGGTATCTCGCTCCGTTTTCATTTTCACATGTAGGTGAAAATGATTATAATCTCTCTTCTGCTTTAGGGGGCTTTTCGCACGGAATGACTCCACTTGAGTTAACGAGCGCTTATACAACTTTTGCAAATGGAGGCAACTTTCAGCCTTCTTATGCCATTCGAAGCGTAGCAGATAAAGATGGGAATGTCCTTTATACTTGGGAAAAAGAAGAGAGCCGCGTGTGGAGTCAAGCTACAAACGATAAGATGCGTAAGCTGCTATCAGAAGTAATGGAAAGTGGAACAGCTAGAAGAGCTCAGGTTTCAGCATCATACTCTGGAGGAAAAACAGGCACCACAAACAATTACTATGACTTATGGTTCGTAGGTTTAACAGACCAATATACGACTGGAGTATGGGTTGGAAAAGACAAGCGATCAAGCATAGCTCACTTAAATAACCAATCACCACATTTACAAATTTGGCATGAATTAATGAGATAAACCAAAAAGGGACTTGCCTCTTATAGAGAACAAGTCCTTTTCGTTTATATAGGTAAACTCGCCATAAAACTATTGTATAGCCTAAGTAGTGCAAAGACGACAGCTAATACAAATACGCTCCAGAAGATCACTTGAAAAAAGATAAATCCGATAAGCCCCGATAAACTCAATGTATTACTAATTTTATATACTAGAAAAACAAAGTAACTTATGCTGGCTAAAAGAAATAAGATAACGACCATGAAAATAAATTGTGCAAGAAGGACCGCAATTACACTTGCAGCTAAGTAAATCCATGAACCTGCTCTTACTTTATTTAACTCATTTCCTTCTTCATCCTTGGAAAAGAACAACATAGAAAGTTCTATCGTTGTATCCGCAATTAATTTTAAAGCAGAGAACACCATAAAGAAAAACAATAATAGCAAAAACATTAACGTCAACTTTATACCACTTTCGGAAATGAATTCTAACATTCCGCTGTAAATACCTAAATTCGCTAGTTCACCAAGAATAAATCCTTGAACATAAATAGCGAACGCAAGACTAAATAATAAAATAGAGATTAGTGGGAAGTGACTAGTGATGTAACGATTTGACAAGTCAGACGTCTCCTTCTTTTCTATAATTAGGTTTAAAATTAAAAATAAGGATGACAACTTCATAAGCTTAAAGCTTTCGATTTTTAGAGTTAAAGAAACTGTCAACCTTTTTTAAGTAAACTCTTCGCCGCTTTCACGTAACTTTCATTTCTTTCTTACTGAAATTGTTTTATAATGGACATATGCTTTGTGACAAGGAGGAATAAATATGGGTACATTGCTCATCCTTGGTGTTAGTATTGTTTTCTTCGTTGCTATATTTACAGCAGGATATGAAGACAATCCACACAAAAATTAATACTTACTTATGAAATCGACCAATCTCTTCGGAGACTGGTCGATTTTTCACTCCACCATTTTCACTTTAAATTTTGAAACCCTTGCTGACGAATTGCTTCATATATCACAATTGCAGCTGTGTTAGATAAATTTAGCGATCGGATTTTATCCGTTTGGGGTATCCTAAAGCATCGATCTACATTCTTCTCAATGATACTTTGTGGCAACCCAGTAGTTTCACGACCAAACACAAAAAAATGATCTGTCTCTTCATTAGAATAATCAAATTCACTATAATTTTTTTTACCTACTGTTTCAATAAAATAAAAAGCTCCCTCTGGATAGGTTTCAAATAGCTCGTCCATCGAATCATAATAATTGATAGAAACACTCGGCCAGTAATCACAACCAGCACGCTTCAGCATTTTGTCATCCGTTGAAAAACCAAGAGGACGAATCAAGTGCAACGTAGTATTGGTTCCAGCGCATGTTCTCGCTATGTTACCTGTATTGGCTGGGATCTCTGGTTGATAAAGCACGATATGTAATCCCACGTGCATACACCTCTATTTCCTTTAATTAAATAAATAAGCTAGCTGTTTCGACAAAATCCATTATACCACCTACGTATGAAAGAAGAAACGCTGAAAGAGAATGACTTATGAAAGTCACCCTCCCCTAGGTAGAATATGAATGAGATAAAACCAAAAGGGAAGACCGCCCTTTTTATCCTTACTTGTGCGAACATTATTGCGATGGCTTCTCTCGCCGTGCGCCTTT